>DASPPQ010000188.1:0-13896 GCA_035625415.1 Thermodesulfobacteriota bacterium | reverse complement strand
CCCAGATTTTCCTGTGTTAAACACCCTTATCAAGTCGCCATCTTTCCTCATCTCCCGGAGGATGAAGCGGGCTGCTTCTTTCGCCCCGTCAAGATATTTTTCATTCCCCGTGACCTTAAATCCATCGACAAAGCTGGAGATCATCAAACCGTTCCAAGAGGCCAGAATCTTCTCATCCCGCCCGGGTCTCACTCTTTTTTCCCTTGCAGCATAGAGCTTCTGCCGCCCCTCTGCCAGTTCCTTTTCCAACCCTGCAACAGGCACCCCGTATAATTGAGAAACCTTTTCTAAAGTGGAAGCAATATTAAGAACGCTTGCCCCTCCCTCAAAATTTCCATCCTTGGCCACCCCATAATAAGCACAAAAAGGGGTCCCCTTCTCTTTGCCCAATACTTCTTTAATCTCGTCTCTCGTCCAGACATAAAACTTCCCTTCCTCACCTTCACTATCGGCATCCTGGGTAGAGTAGAATCCTCCCTCCGGGCTCTTCATTTCACGAAGGACATAATCGAGGATTTCTTCGCCTACAAGACGGTCCCTTTCTTTTCCAGTGGCTTGATGGGCTTCAAAATAAGTTCTGGAAAGCAGGGCGTTGTCATAAAGCATCTTTTCAAAATGGGGAATGAGCCATCGTTCATCCACAGAATAACGATGGAACCCTCCTCCTATATGGTCGTAGATCCCGCCATTGGCCATCTTCTCCAGCGTCTTTTCCACCATCTCCAATGCCTTTTTTGATCCCGCACTCTTCCAGTGTCGGAGCAGAAAGGAGAGGGCCATGCTGCTCGGGAATTTTGGAGCATTCCCGAATCCTCCGTAAAAAGGATCAAATTGGTTTTCCAGAGCACTGAAAGCCTTCGACAGGACTCTATCGCTCACGGCCTCCTGAGAGGGAATAATCTCAGCAATCTGATGGAGGGCATTTTTCAGTTGCGCCTCCACCTTCTCCACTTCCCCTCGATGAGAGCGATAATAATCAGAGACGACCACCAGAACTTTTGAAAAACCCGGCATTCCCCGTCGATCTTCAGGGGGAAAATAGGTTCCCGCATGAAAGGGGATGAGATCGGGAGTCAAAAAGACGGTCATCGGCCATCCCCCAGAACCAGTCATCACCTGAACAGCATTCATATAAACTTCGTCAAGATCCGGTCTTTCTTCCCGGTCGACCTTAATATTAATAAAGCGTTGGTTCATGATTCCCGCAATTGTCTCATTTTCAAAAGATTCCTTCTCCATCACATGGCACCAATGGCAAGAGGAGTAGCCAATGCTGACGAGAATGGGTCGATCCTCTTTCTTGGCCTGGCTCAGAGCCTCTCCTCCCCATGGGTACCAATCCACCGGATTATGGGCATGTTGTAGGAGATAAGGGCTGGTCTCATGAATCAGCCGGTTTGTAAATTTGTGCTCCATTCCTTGCTCCTCTGGGGTATTTATAATCATTGGGATGGAGAATGACAAGGAAAATCAACTTGACTTTTACGGTGGAGTGGATAGCATTATCAACCAGGACACAGGATCCCGAAAATGGAAAAGAACTTTAAATCGTTCATTTAGGTTTGCCGCCTAATGAAAAGAGAACTTACATTTGAATTAGGTTTGTATACCTTATGTATCGTATTGGTAGGATTGTTCTGGCATAAGCCAGTTGTTCTAACCATTTGTTATATGGCGCTCAGCATCGTTGCACTCACCAAATGGCATACCAAAAGTGATCTACTCTTCTATTTCGTGACCTTTGTCCTTGGCCCCATAGGAGAATCTGTAGCAGTTTACCTTGGGCCTGGAAGTATCCGAAACCGCTTTTTTTGATTCCTTTGTGGTTGCCTTTCTTATGGGGTATTTGCGCCCTGTTCATGAAAAATCTTTCCGAAACACTGCTAAGAAGGGAGGTTAAAAGGTGAACTGCTCACTCGCCTTCGGGCAAAAGATATACATAAATGATCCTCCCTTTTTTTCCATTTCTGGACCCGCTTGCTCCATTAAATCCGCTGTGATCTATCCACTGCACGGAACCAGAAAGACTGGCTTCGGCGTATGGCGCACGATTTTTTCAGATACGCATCCCCGAAAAAAATGTTTGACTCCTCTATGGCGAGGCGTAGAGATGGCAATTAGGTCAATTTCTTTCTGGGCCGCATGATCTAGTATCTCCTCAACCTCATTCCCATACCGGACATGGGTATCTACATCGAACCCTTTGGCCTTCAGATGACCCTCCAAACCATGAAGATATTCCTCTGCCCCACGGACTACCTCCACCTGGGCTTCTGTTTGATCAGCGCCGGGAAAAGTATGAGCTAAAGCAACTCGCAAAAGAGAAATGCCTTCTTTCCTACGTTCTGCCAGCTGCTCCACCATCGGGAGAATGTTTTCTCCGCACTTCGAGCCGTCGAGGGGAACAAGAATTCTCTCGTTTTTTTCCATCGCATTCCCTCCATTTTAATATAAAATTAATAATCCTTTTTCCATCTGTCAAACAAACCTGGGCCTCTTGTTGGATTCGAGGACCTTCTTTCTGATGCGTACGGAGTTCGGGGTCACCTCAACCAGCTCATCTTCTTTGACGAACTCGATGGCCTGCTCAAGGCTAAGGATCTTCGGCGGAATGAGCTGCAAGGCCTCGTCAGACCCCGCTGCCCTCATATTGGTGAGTTTCTTCTCCTTTGTCACATTGACATTCAGATCGTTGTCTCTTGAATTCTCGCCGACTACCATTCCTTCGTAGACAGGTGTATTCTCTTTTATAAAGAGAGTCCCTCGGGGCTGGAGGTGATAAAGTGCATACGCGGTGGTCTTCCCAGGCCGGTCTGCAACCAGAGTTCCGGTAGAGCGCTTGGCGATGGGGCCATGCCATGGTTCATAACCGCCGAAAAGGTGGTTAAAGAGGCCTGTCCCTCGGGTATCCGTCAAAAACTGGGAACGGAAACCGATCAGCCCTCTGGATGGGATCCTGAATTCGAGGCGAACCCTGCCATGGCCGTTGTTGTTCATCTTCTGCATCCTGCCTTTCCGGATCCCTATCTGCTGTGTCACCACTCCTATGAATTCCTCCGGGACATCGATGACCAGATGTTCCATAGGCTCGTGAAGAATGCCGTCCACGTTTCTTGTAATGCTCTCCGGCATGGAAACGGAAAGCTCATAGCCTTCCCTCCTGATCATCTCAATGAGGATTGCAAGCTGCAGCTCTCCTCGTCCCATCACTTTGAACGAATCTGTCAAATCAAAGTCAACCTTAATCGACACATTATACAGGAGTTCCTTTTCGAGTCGCTCCCTCAGGTTCCTCGATGTAACATACCTTCCCTCCTGGCCCGCAAAGGGGGATGTGTTCACGGAAAAAACCATGGAGATCGTGGGCTCATCTACCGCAATTCTCGGAAGAGGCTCCGTATTTTCGACATCGGAGATGGTGTCACCGATGTTAATCCCTTCGATACCGGCCAGAGCAACAATATCCCCGGCCCGCGCCTCTTTGATTTCCACCCTTTCGAGTCCCTGAAATCCGCAGAGAGAAGTAACTTTCGTCCTGATCGGTTCCCCTTTGCCGTCGATCGTCGAAACCCAATCCCCCACCTTGACCGAGCCTGAGAAGATCCTTCCTATGGCCAGCCTGCCCACATAATCGTTGTAGTCGATGTTGGTGACCAGAATCTTCAGCGGCCCCGCCTCATCCCCTTCCGGCGGTGGAACGGCGCGAAGGATAAGCTCAAACAGACACTGAAGGTCTTTCGTATTCTCATCAGGCCGCAGTTTCGCAATCCCGAGCTTCGCATTGGTGTAGACAATCGGAAATTCGAGCTGGTTCTCCGTGGCTTCGAGGTCAATAAAGAGATCGTAGACCTCGTTCAGCACCTCTTGGATTCTCGCATCGCCACGGTCTATCTTGTTAATCACAAGGATGGGAGGGAGATTGAACTCAAGAGCCTTTTTCAGAACAAACCTGGTCTGGGGCAAAGGGCCCTCGGAGGCGTCGACGAGGAGCAGCACACCATCCACCATCTTGAGCGTCCTTTCCACCTCCCCGCCGAAGTCGGCATGGCCTGGCGTATCGACAATATTGATCTTGACCCCCTTGTATTCGATCGCCGTATTTTTTGCCATAATCGTAATGCCGCGCTCCCGCTCCAGGTCGATATTGTCCATCACCCTGTCCTGGATCTTTTCGTTCAAACGGAAGATGCCCGACTGCCTGAGCAGACCATCGACAATCGTTGTCTTCCCATGATCCACGTGGGCAATCAGAGCAATATTTCTCAAATCCTCGCGTTTCATAAGTCACCTTCGTATTGCATCGAGTCGACCAGGGGGTATGTTTCTATCCTTTACCAGGTAGGTTTGTGGAGGGTTCCTGGATTCAAGGGTTCAAAACCTCGGGTTAGAAGGTGGAAAGTAGAATGCAGTTTTGACCACTTTCTACTCTCTGCTTTCCACTATCGGGTGTTTACCCGCTGGAACCCTTTCCGTTTAATGTTTTGTAGGTCAGGAATATTCCCGTGCCATATGGGATCAATACGATTTATCTTAAACAGGGATTTCAAGTCTCCCAGCTCCTGATTTGTCACAAAAGTCATGGCAATGCCCGCACGCCCCATTCTCCCGGTCCTTCCAGTCCTGTGCGTGTAGGATTCCGGCCGATACGGATAGTCATAATTGATCACGTGGCTGACACTGCTGAAGTCAAGTCCGCGGCCGGCAACATCGGTGGCAACCAAGAAGGCGATTTCGTTTCGGCGAAAACGCTCGAAGATGGACGTTCGCCTCGATTGTTCCAAGCCTCCGTGGATATACGCTATCGATTCGAATTTTCCCTCCAACTTTTTTATCAGTTCCTCACCGTGATGCCTTGAGTTGCAAAAGATGATGGCTTGCGAGATCTTCTCCCTTCTTAGGTATTCCATCAAAGCGTTGAGTCGATCGTGTCGTCTCGTAACCTGAAAATGATGAATAAGACTCTGAGGAGCCACCCGTTCCTTGTTCAATTCCACCCGGACGGGTTTTGTCAGATAGGTCCTGGCCAGTCGATCAATCTCTTCGGGCATTGTCGCCCCAAAGAACAAGGTCTGGTGTTCATGGATCAGACAGGACAGGATAAAGTCTATATCTTCGATAAACCCCATCTTCAGCATCTCATCCGCCTCATCCAGAACCAGCGTGCGGACAGAAGAGAGGTCAATCGCCGTGGTATGGTATAGGAAATCAATCAATCGACCGGGGGTCGCAACAAGGATATGCACCCTGTCTCTTAATTTTCCTTCTTGAACCTCCATCGGGAATCCGCCAAAGACGGCAAAAGGGACAACATCTGTTAATCTCGAAATTTTGCTAATTTCCTCCACATATTGAAACGCCAGTTCACGCGTGGGAACCAGGATGAGGGCCTGGATCGCATTGAGCGAAGCATCGATCTTCTGAACCAGTGGAACACAGCAGGCGGCTGTCTTCCCCGAGCCCGTCTCTGCCCGGGCCAAGAGGTCCCTCCCATTCAGGATGGGAAGGAACGTCTCTTCCTGGATAGGTGTCAACTCCTTGTACCCCATGGCAGTCAAGGCCTCCAGAATCTCCCGCCTCAAATCCAACTCTGAAAACTTCATCGCCAACCCTCAATGAACCAAATCAATATTGAACAAGGCTGTCCTTTTCTTTTCTGCCTCAGACCAACAATTTCCACGATTTCATGCGACGTGCAGGTAAGCAGTGGCTAAATCATGCAGAAATACGTTGGAGGAATCTGTACGAATGACAACACAACCTTTCAGAAAGCGGCAAACTTTCTTTACGAACTTTCTTCTTACTGTCTCCAAAAGCCCTGTTTTTGTATTATTATACGCTACTTTCTACCCAAAAGCAATAACATCGGTGTATCGGAATTTCGCAAGGATGAGCCAAGGCACGGTCTTAAAAAATCTTAATCCAGTACTAATCCTTCTCTAATGTTTTTATCATAAAATGAATAGTGTCATTGAAGAAACAGTACATCAAAAGCCCCTTTTTTTGCCCCCCATTGATGTACTGCTCGGGATCAGTTATTGCCCTCCTCTAACTGATCCCTTTTTTTTGTCGAGAGACAGTCGGAAAACGGCTTATAGGATTTATCTCTACTCGTAGGCATTCGCCGAAAAGATTTGGTCAGCTTGCGAATCCATTGTCTCGGGGCCGTGCAGGCGCAAGGGCGTCCATAGTTTCAATTAAAGAATGACGAAAATAGCGAAGACGAACCTACGGGGTATTGGCGCTCGGCAAGTCTATCGGCAAGGGTTTGCTCTCGTTTGACTGTGATTGCTTAAGGTCCTTGCGACCGAAGTCTTTAGCCGAGGGCAGGGTGGATACATCCCAGCCGCCCCCCAGAGCCATGACAAGAAGGACGCTGGCAGTCATCCGACGGCTCGCAATGCCAAGTGCGGTGATCTCGTTGTTCAGCGCTACGGTCTGAGCAATCAAAACGTTGAGGTAACTAACCGTTCCCGCCTTGTATTGGTTCGTCGTGAAATCGACAGCTTGCCGAGCCGCCTTCACCGCCTCATCCTGAACTTTAGCCTCGTTTTCAAGGATGCGTAGCGCGGCCAGGTTGTCTTCTACCTCTTGAAATCCCGTCAGTACGGTCTGGCGATAGGATGCGACTGTCCCATCATAGGCTGCTCGCGCCGCTGCGGTTTGACCCCGCCTCAAGCCACCGTCATACACGGTCTCCGAGATCCCAGGCCCAACCGACCAGAAGCGACTTGGCCACGAAAGCCATTTGGATAAGCTTGAGCTTTCAAACCCACCCGATGCGCTCAGCGTAACGGTTGGATAATAGGCCGCTACGGCCACTCCGATCTGGGCATTTGCTGCTGCCACACGGCGCTCGGCGCCGGCGATATCAGGCCTGCGTTCGAGAAGCCCGGATGGCACCCCGACGGGCACGGCAGGAGGAACCTTGGTCAGCGGTCCAACAGGAATGGAAAACAGAGAGGCGGGTTTTCCAACGAGCAATGCGATCGCATGCTCTAACTGCGCACGCTGCACACCAACATCGATCGCCTGGGCCTGGGTGGTCTTAAGCTGAGTTTCCGCCGAAAGCACATCTGCCCTGGATGCTACGCCGCTGGCGTATTGGTTTTTAGTCAATTCAAGAAACTTTTGGAAGGCGATGACGGTTGCATCCAGAAGCTGCTTCTGTGCATCGGATGCGTGCAGCTGAAAATAGTCCTGTGCCAGTTCTCCCTGAACCAGCAAGCGGGTCGATTCAAGATCAGCGGCAGTCGCCTGGGCGGTTGCCTTGCTGGACTCAACGTTGCGGCGAACCCGACCCCAGAGGTCCAGTTCCCAGGAGACATCAGCGCCAAGCAAGTAGTCCGAGTAAGGCGGGGAAAAGGTTCCCGTTTTTCCTGTCTGTGAGACCACGCTCGGCGAGTTCGGCGATACGCGTGCGCGCGTAAATGACGCTCCCACAGTGACCGTCGGAAAGTAGGCTGCTCGAGCAACTTGAACCAGAGCTCTGGCCTGCCGAAACTGCGCCTCCGCCACCTTCAGGCTCTGGTTCGAGATATTAACCTGCTCTTCGAGGGCGTTAAGCTGAGGATCATTGAAGATTTCCCACCATGCTCCGCGGGTGAGATGGTCCTTGGGCTGCGCCACCTTCCAACCTTCCATCTCCTTGTAAGCCCCGGGGATCTCGGTTGTGGGCCTCACATAATTCGGGCCAACCGCACAGGCGGCGAAAAGAGCAAGCATTCCTGTGAGTATTGGAAGAATGGAACCTAAAGGCCATCTCCATACGCGACAAGCAGTTGTTAAACGAATCATTGATTCTCCTTTCAAGATTCTTCTCCGGTGGCTGTCTCAAATTCGTCCAAAAAATATATCATAAAGAGTAGGTAACAATTTGGCCCTTCGAAAGTGAACATCTAATCCCCCTTCACCCCCTTTTGTCAAAAGGGGGGAAACCTCTCTGCTCCCTTTGGCAAAGGGAGGTTGGAAGGGATTTTACAAGACGATTTCAAACAGCTAAATTGATCGCAGCTTCGCAGTCGCTTTAATGCCTCATGGACCCACGGCCACCGGCTTCCCTTTATGTGCTCCCCGTTTGCCTTTGAGCCAAAGCCTGAAACGATCAAGGTAGAGATAAATTACCGGCGTGGTATAGAGAGTGAGCATCTGGCTGAAAATGAGGCCGCCGACGATGGAGATGCCGAGGGGTCGGCGAAACTCGGAACCCACCCCACCGCCCAACGCCAGTGGGAGCGCCCCGAGCAGTGCGGCCATGGTGGTCATCATAATCGGCCGGAATCGCAACAGGCTAGCTTGGTAGATCGCATCCACCGGTTTCATCCCTCCTCGGCGCTCAGCCTCCAACGCAAAATCGACCATCATGATGCCGTTTTTCTTGACAATCCCGATCAAAAGAATGACGCCGATCAAAGCAATGACGGTAAGCTCTTTGTGAAAGAGCAACAAGGCGAGGACGGCTCCTACACCCGCCGAGGGCAGCGTGGACAGGATGGTGATCGGGTGGATGTAGCTCTCATAGAGAACCCCCAGTACAATATAAACCGTCACGAGGGCTGCCAGGACTAAAAGCGGTTCGCTGGCCAGCGATGCCTGAAAGGCCTGGGCCGTACCCGAAAAGCCTGACCGGATACTCGCCGGCAACCCCATCTCCCGCGTGGCTGCCTCGATCGTGTTGACGGCATCCCCGAGTGCAACTCCTGGAAGCAAATTGAACGAGATGGTAACCGACGGAAACTGACCCTGGTGGTTCACGGCCAGGGAGGTCCAGGTTCGTTGGAAACGAGCGAATGCGCTCAGCGGAACCATGGCCCCGGTAGGAGGAGAGCTCACATAAATGTCCCGCAGCGTTTCGGGGCGTTGCCAAAACTTCGGCTCGACCTCCATTACGACGTGGTACTGATTTAACAGCGTATAAGTGATCAACACCTGCCGCTGGCCGAAGGCATCGTACAAGGTGTCATCAATGAGTTGCGAGGTGATACCCAACCGAGAGGCAGTGCTGCGGTCTACCACCACCGAGGTTTGAAGCCCCTTGTTCTGCTGATCGCTGCTCACATCAAGCAGTTGAGGCAATGTGCGCATTCGTTGGAGTACACGCGGACCCCATGCGTTGAGCTCTGTCAGGCTGTCTCCCTGGAGTGTATACTGGTATAATGCAGCACCTATCCTTCCGCCGATGCGCAAATCCTGTACTGCCTGAAAATAGGTTGGGGCACCCGGTACCCGGGCGAGCTTCTTCCGAAGCCGGGCGATCACCTGTTCCGCGCTGGTCTTCCGCTGGTTAAATGCTTTTAGCGTAATGAACATTCGTCCGATATTGGTCGTGGTACCGCCTCCTCCTCCCCCAGTAAACACCGCCGCATAATCGACTTCAGGATCACTCGTGATAATGTCCACTACTTCTGTTAACTTATTCTGCATGGCCTGAAACGAGATGTCCTGCTCCGCCTGGATGGTAGCGCTCAGGCGTCCGGTGTCTTGCTCCGGGAAGAAGCCTTTCGGAATGACGATGAAGAGGCCGATACTGACCCCGATTGTGACGAATAACAGAGCGAGCATAAACCGGGGGTGGCGCAGCGCCCATCGGAGAGTGACATCGTAGAGGTGGCGCATCCCGTTGAAAATCTGCTCACTCGCTCTATACACGGGCCCGTGTCCTCCCATTTTCTCAGGTCTAAGGAGCTTAGCGCACATCATAGGCGTCGTCGTGAGCGATAAAACAAGCGAGATAGCCACTGCCGCAGAAAGTGTCACAGCGAACTCCCGAAACAGGCGGCCTACCATCCCGCCCATCAAGAGAATAGGGAGGAAGACTGCAACCAGAGAAGCGCTCATCGAGAGGACGGTGAAAGCAATCTCCCGTGACCCTATTAAGGCTGCCTCCCTCGGGAGAACCCCCTTCTCCCTGTGCCGGGTGACGTTCTCAAGAACGACAATCGCGTCGTCAACGACAAAGCCTGTTGCGATGGTGAGGGCCATCAGGGATAAGTTATCCAGGCTGTAGCCAAAGAGGTATAGCACGCCGAAGGTGCTAACCAGAGAGACCACAACTGCCACGCCGGGGATTACGGTGGCGCGGACATTTCTCAAAAAGCCGAAGACGACCAAAATCACGAGACATGCCGAGATAACGAGAGTCATCTCGACGTCATGCAGGGAACCCCGAATCGGGGGCGTCCGGTCCTGAACAACCGAAAGCTTGACTCCCCCTGGCATGACCGCCTCCATCTGCGGAAGTAAGCTCCGAACGCGGTCAACCGTATCAATGATATTTGCCTCGGGCTGACGAAAGACGATCACCATCACAGCAGGCCTTCCGTTGACCAGTCCTACGGCACGCAGGTCCTCCACCGAATCCTCTACGTTGGCAACGTCTGGCAGCCGTACTGGAGCTCCCCCCCTGTAAGCCACGACGAGGGGTCGGTACTGCTCGGCAACGTGAAGCTGGTCGTTGGTCTGGATCTCCCAGGTTCTCATCGCGTCTGCTAACTGTCCCTTCGGGCGATTTATGTTCGTGCTGCTCAGAACACTACGAACGCCCTCAAGGCTGATCCCGTACCTGTTTAATGCCGTTGGGTTAAGGTCTACCCGGACCGCGGGAAGGGAGCTGCCGCCTACAAATACCTGACCGACACCATCCACCTGGGATAATTTTTGTTGAAGGATGGTCGAGGCCGCATCGTACATCTTTCCTACACCTACTGAGTCGGATGTTAGGGCAATAATGAGAACGGGTGCCTCTGCCGGGTTCACTTTGCGATAGGTCGGTTGGCTCGGGAGAGTCGGCGGCAAGTAACCTCTTGCTGCATTGATCGCCGACTGGACATCCCGTGCAGCCCCGTTGATGTCGCGGTCCAGATCAAACTGCAGCGTGATGCTTGTTGCGCCGCGGACACTATTCGACGTCATTTCGGTCACACCGGCTATCAATCCAAACTGGCGCTCAAGGGGAGCTGCCACCGATGTGGCCATGGTCTCGGGGTCCGCTCCGGGTAAATTTGCCGACACCGAGATCGTCGGATAGTCTACGCGAGGCAGAGGGGACACCGGTAACAGACGAAAGGAGATTGCCCCGCCAAGGGCCAGCGCTATTGTCAGGAGAGTGGTCGCAACAGGCCTGTTGATAAAGGTCGCCGAGATATTCATGACAAGCTCGTGCGGTTCTCGGGGGCATTCGTATTTCCAGAGCGACCGCGCCGGATACGTCGCGCCAGCCGATCAAAAGCAAGATAGATGACCGGCGTCGTATAAAGGGTGAGCATCTGGCTGATAACGAGGCCACCGACGATAGAGATGCCGAGGGGATGACGAAGCTCAGAACCAACTCCTCTGCCCAGCGCCAGTGGGAGCGCCCCGAGCAGCGCCGCCATCGTCGTCATCATGATAGGACGGAATCGCAAGAGACAGGCCTGGTAGATTGCATCAACAGGGCTCTTGCCCTCTTTGCGTTCAGCCTCCAATGCAAAATCAACCATCATGATGCCGTTTTTCTTCACGATACCGATCAAAAGAATGATGCCGATCACGGCAATGACCGATAGCTCTGTACTAAAAACCATGAGGGCGAGCACCGCTCCCATACCGGCGGAAGGAAGTGTTGAGAGGATCGTGATCGGATGGATATAGCTCTCATAGAGCACCCCGAGCACAATGTAAACCGTCACGAGCGCTGCCAGAATTAAAAGGGGCTCGTTGGTCAGAGACGCCTGGAAGGCCTGGGCCGTGCCCTGAAAGCCACCCTGGATACTTGCGGGCAGTCCCATTCGCTGTGTGGCCGATTCCACGGCCTTTAATGCCTTTCCAAGAGACACCCTGGGTGCCAGGTTGAAGGAGACCGTCACCGAAGGAAACTGTCCCTGGCGATTGATGAGGAGCGGTCCTGTTGTCTCTGATACCTTGACAATCCCGGTCAAGGGCACCTGTCCACCGGCCGTACTTTGTAGATAGATCGCCTGCAAAGAATCGGGACCTTGTTGAAAGTCAGGCTTGACAGCTAAGACAACCCGGTATTGGTTCAACTGCGTGAACATGATGGAGACCTGCCTCTGGCCGAAGGCATCATAGAGGATGTTATCAATAAGCTGAGGGGTGATACCGAGCCGAGAGGCGGTGCTCCGGTCCATATCGACGGACACCCGCAGCCCTTTGTTCTGCTGGTCGCTGCTCACATCAAGAAGCTCTGGCTGTTTACGTAGCGTCTCGATGAGTCTGGGAGCAAAGTTGTTCAGCTCATCGATATCCGGATCCTCCAGCGCATAGTGGTACTGGGTCCGACTCACACGCGTGTCGACGCTGAGATCCTGCACCGGCTGCATGTACAGCGTAATCCCCTCGACCTTCGCGAGTTCCCGTTGAAGTCGCTGGATGATCTCCGTGGCGCTCACTTTACGCTCTTCCAGGGGTATCAGGTTGATGAGGATGCGGCCGCTGTTAAGCGTGGTATTGGTTCCATCCACACCGATGAAAGATGAGAGGCTTTCGACTGCCCGGTCTTTCAGGATCACACGGGCGAGCGCCTGCTGCTGTTTCGCCATGCCCGGGAACGAGATCGATTGAGGCGCTTCCGAAATACCGAGAATGACGCCGGTATCCTGAACGGGAAAAAACCCCTTGGGCACCACGATGTACAACAATACCGTGAGGACCAGGGTCGCGACAGCCACCAGGAGTGTTGGCGTCTGATGCTTCAGCACCCATTGGAGCGTCTTCCCGTAGATCTGGATGACCCTGTCGAAGACCCGCTGGGACCCACGGAAGAACCTTCCTTGCCGCTCCTCCGGCGTGTGTTTCAAGATCCTCGCACACATCATCGGCGTCAGTGTCAGCGATACGACGGCGGAGATGAGGATGGTCACGCCAAGGGTGACAGCGAACTCTCGGAACAGCCGTCCCACCACCTCACGCATAAAGAGGAGAGGAATGAGTACAGCGATCAGCGAAACGGTCAGAGACAGGATGGTAAAGCCTATCTGTTTGGAGCCCTTGAGCGCCGCCTCAAGGGGCGAGTCTCCCTGTTCAACGTATCTGGCGATGTTCTCAATCATGACGATGGCATCATCCACAACGAAGCCCGTTGAAATGGTCAGGGCCATCAGGGACAGGTTGTTGAGGCTGAATCCTAACAGGTACATCACGCCAAACGTGCCGACGAGGGATAAAGGGACCGCCACGCTGGGGATGACCGTTGCAGCCATGCTGCGAAGAAACAGAAACATGACCAGCACGACTAAGGCGACCGCCAGCATCAGTTCGAACTGTACGTCTCTGACGGAGGCGCGGATAGTTGTGGTGCGGTCGGTCAACACCGAGACCTTCACGGAAGGAGGCAAAGAGCTTTGGAGTTGTGGTAAAAGTCTCTTGATCCTGTCGACGACCGCGATCACGTTGGCTCCCGGTTGTCGCTGGATGTTGACAATCACCGCGGGCGTGTTATTCATCCAGGCTGCCTGTTTCACGTTCTCGACATCGTCGATCGCCTCAGCGACATCCGAGAGTCGGACCGGTGCTCCATTACGAAAAGCAACGATCAGCGGTCGATATTCAGCGGCCGAAAAGAGCTGATCGTTCGCATCGATATTGTAGGATTGACGCGGCCCGTCAAAACTGCCCTTGGCCTGGTTGACATTGGCCTGAGTGATGGCCGCGCGCACGCCGTCCAGGTTCAGCCCCAGCGAGGCCAGCACCGTGGGATTGACCCGGATGCGCACGGCCGGCTTCTGCCCGCCGCTGATGCTGACCAACCCGACTCCGGGCAACTGCGAGATCTTGGGCGCCAGCCTGGTATCCGCCAGGTCCTCGACTTTGGAGAGCGGCAGGGTTTTCGAGGTCAGCGCCAGGGTGAGAATCGGAGTATCGGCAGGATTGATCTTGCTGTAGAGCGGAGGGGTGGGAAGGTCG
>DASPPQ010000187.1:0-16813 GCA_035625415.1 Thermodesulfobacteriota bacterium | reverse complement strand
TTCGTCCTGCCGTACCTTCTTATCGGATACGCTCTTGGCCATGAGATCGACCACCACGTCAACCGAGACCGAGACATGCCGGAAGAAGAGAGGGAGAAGTCTGCGGAATCAAACACAATGACTTATGTCTATCCTTCGCTTGGCGTCCTGAAACCTGTTGCCGTGATGATGAAATGGTTCACATCGAAAAGAAACGCACGGCACCGAAATCACGTTTCAAGAGGCGGGTTGGCCGAGCCGTAAAGCGGTTACATCATTCTTTGCGCTCCTTTGCTCGAAACCCAGTAGGTCTTGCAGACCGCTGTAAGCAGGGGAATGACGCCGAACACGATGAAGATGAGGTCGGCGGGCATGCGAAGCCACTCCAGGGTGGTCGACATCTTCTGGTTGAGAAACTCGGGACCCCGCGCATGCCAGTATCCGTTCGTAAGAACATCCCATAACTGCCGCACCCCTTGTGGGAAAAGGTTGAGAATGACCATGAGGGCAAGCCCTATGTTAAGCCCCCAGAAGGAGAGGGCCACGAACTTTTGCACCTTTGCCCACTGGTCGTCTTCGAGGACCCTTCGCATGGCGAAGACCATGAAGGCCACGCCGAGCAGGCCGAAGACGCCCATCATGGCCGCGTGGCCGTGGTTCGGCGTGAGGACGGTGCCCACTTCGAAGTAGCTCACGATGGGCAGGTTGATGAGAAATCCGAATATTCCAGCCCCGACAAAATTCCAGAATCCCACCGCCATCATAAAGTAAAAGGTCCATTTGTGAGGGATAGATATTTCTTCACCGCAAATGTCGCATTTTCCTCTGGACAACTTGATAAAATCCCAGGCATCCAGCGTGAGCAGCGTCAGCGGCACGACCTCCATGGCAGAAAACGTGGCGGCAAAGGCCATCGTTACATTTGACTGTCCTGTCCAATACCAGTGATGGGCCGTGCCGATAATACCTCCGCCGAGAAAGAGAATGGCGTCTAAGTAGATGACGCGGGTGGCTGTCATCCGGGTCACCATTCCCAACTTGTAGAAGAGGACGGCCACCATCGTGGTGACAAAAAGCTCAAAGAAACCTTCCACCCACAGATGGATAATCCAAAAACGCCAGTTGTCCACCACGGTGTAGTGGGTCTTACCGGTGAAGAACATGGCAGGGAGATAAAAGAGAGGGATGGCAAGAGCGGCCAATAAGAAAAGAGTGGAAATCTCGCGGTCCTCTGGATTCTTTCTTGCAGGGCCAATCCCTCTGAAAACCAAGACGAGCCAAAGGATCAGGCCGATGGCCAACAGAACCTGCCAGGCGCGACCCAAGTCGAGGTATTCCCAGCCTTGATGTCCAAACCAGAACCATAGCTTTCCAAGAAGTTGATAGACGCCAAACATCTCGCCTAGCAAACTGCCGAGGGCGACGATGACCAGTGCAACGAAGAGAAGGTTGATCCAATGGGTTTGGCCTTTTGGTTCGCTTCCCCCCAATGAGGCGGCGAGGAACAGCCCTCCCGCGATATAGCCGGTGGCTATCCAAAAGATGGCTAACTGTAAATGCCAGGTGCGAAAGATATTGCCTGGAAAGAATGAAGATAGGTCGATGCCATAAAAACTTCCTGGATCAGCGCGGTAGTGAGCGGTTGCTCCTCCGACGAGGACCTGGGCCAAGAATAACAAGGCGACGATGACAAAATACTTGATGGTGGCTTTCTGACTTTCAGAAGCCATCCCGGGCGTCATTCGAGGATGGATATGGTCGCCGCCGCCTTTCCAGCCGAGAAAATTGAATTTGCCGAAGGAAAAGAGAACAACGGCTATCCCGGCAAGGAGAGTGATAAGGCTCAACGCGCTCCAGAGAATCGCGTCACCGGGTGGCGTATTTCCAGCGGCAGGATCGTAAGGGAAATTATTTGTGTAAGAAAATGTTTTACCAGGACGATTTGTGACGGAGGCCCAGGCGGTCCAGGCAAAGAAAGCGGTCAATTGCGAGATTTCTTTTGGATCCTTGATATGGTTGATCAGCAAGCCTCGATTCAACAGGGGCTGGGCAAAGTATGCCGTCCATTTTCTTTTTTGGTTTGTGTAGGACATCACTTCAGCAGGCGTGAAGGTCAATGTTTTCGTCTGCGGGTTATAGCGATTTTGTTTCAATAACTGCTCGACTTCTGCGCTGACAGCGGCTCGTTCAGCCGAGGTGAGTTCCGCCAGACTGCGATGGTACTGCTGTATGGAAAGGTGGGTACCGACATCCTCGGCAAGCGTGTGAAGATACTCGGCGGAGAAATCAGGGCCGAGATAGGCTCCGTGTCCCCAGATGGTCCCATTCTCCATCAGCCCGTATTTTAGGAAGACTTCTTGGCCGGTCACAATCTCATTACGGACAAAGACCGTTTCACCGTTTGGACCCACCACATTTTCGGGAATGGGTGGAGCATCGTGATGGGCCCGGATAGCCATCCAGATCAGGACGGAAAACCCTATGACTAAGACGATGATGACAGACCTTCTCCACCAGGGGGACAGTTTTTCGGAAGGAGTATCTCTTTCTCCCATGGTATTCTCCTTAGCCCGGATCTATTTCTCCAATTGTCGAGGATGTTCGGTTAGAATAATCGGTCCTTTCGGACTTACCGCCACAGTGTCTTCCACCCTGACGCCCCACGGACCCGTGTACAACCCGCAATTACCTACTGCGATAACCACATTCGCCTCCAAAGGAGGCGGTTCTTTTTCTCCATGGAAGAAGGCATGGCCAGGAGGCAAAGGAGATTCTTCGAAGTCGATCCCCACACCATGGATCGTTGGTCCAAAGATATGGCCGCCATGTCCCTCCCCTTTCATCACCTCATGGAGTGTCTGTTCCAACTCGACCATTCCAACTCCTGTCTTAACCTTGGCGATTGTGGTTTGCTGGGCTCTCAGGTAGAGATCGTAGGCGGTCTGTTGCTCGGTTGTCGGTTGACCTACACACACCGTCCTGCAGATATCTGCACTATAACCGTTGACAATAGGATGGATGTCGATCATCACCAAATCACCGGCTTCCAATTTACGAAGCGTTGGAGGACCATGGGCAATATTCGTGCGTGGGCCGGAGGAGACGTAAGTGCGCCAGAACTCCTGGGCGCCGGCCCGTCGCATGGCATACTCCGCTTTGGCCGCCACCTGACTTTCCGTCATACCCGGCTTCAAAGCCGCTACCGCTGCCTTCATTCCCTTTACAGCCACTTTTGCTGCGGCTTTAATGCGCTTGATCTCCTCATTATTCTTGACGATGCGAAGCTGAGATAGGAGGTGGGTACAGTCTTTGACGACAATCCCGGTTGGTTTTGCATGGGGATGGGTCAGCATGCCCATCATGGACTGTGTAAGAAAAGTGTACTCCATGCCTACTGTCCCTTCTTTGATTCCAAAATGTTCAAAGTTGTGGGCGATGGAGTGGATCATACCTACTTCATCGTCAAAGCCAACAATGTGATCAAAGTGTGCAAGGTTTTTTACATCCTCCACATCTGTTTGAGGGATACCTAGAGCCACCTTCCCATCCTGAGTAATCATGGCATAGGCGCATAAACGCCCATCTCCTGTAAGATAGAACATATTGGAAGGCTTCGTGAGCAAGAGGACGTTGAGTCCAGCTTCTTTCATCAGTTGGCTGCATCGTTTTAGACGCTCCGGATAAGGATTGCTTACCATCTCTTACCTCCTCTCCATTGATAAAATTGAGAAAGGGCTCAGCAGGGCACCACTGTAAAATGGTTCGCCGTCAGGAAATGAATTCACAGAAAATGAATTCAGATGCTGCTGAAATGGAAATTTGGGCCCGTTCAGGGCGCGGGACCTTTGTTCTTCAATCCGTCTTTATTTCTTTTTTGCCTTTTCACGCATTTCTGCGGCCATCTCCTCGATCTCTGTCAAATCCCTCTGCATCTCGCTCCAGCCATACCAGAAAGTGTAATCCGGGTTCGCATGAAATGCCCCTTCGAATGTCCTCATCCGGTGTTCGAGAAACATGACAAAGAGTTTTTGTTCGATGACGGTCGGCGCATCAGAAAAGGTGAGCAAGTCCGGAAATGGATAAGCATAGTTTTTTGGTTTGGGAAGGATGCCATCTTTGTAAAGGCCAGCTACTATCCGGATTGCCTCTGCCATCAGACGATCTGCATATTTAATCGTCATATCGCCTTTTGTCAGTTCTCCTTTGGCAAAATTGATAGAGTGACATCGATTACATGTCTTGATCACTTTATCTCGTTCTTTCTGCCAATCTTCTTCGGTGAGCCGAGCCACATTTGCCGCCTTCACCACATCTAAGCGGGCAGTCGGTTTCCCTTCAGGGTCGAGGACCCCAAGGGCCTGTAGAATCGTAGCACGATCTGCGGCCCACTGCTTGTCCTCTGGCATGGGGAGTCTCACAGCGAGAAATCCCCAGGCGGTCAGTACGCCGTGATTTCCTCCCTGCATATGACAGGTCTGACAGGTTGGTGCAGAAACGGTGGGTGGAAGCATCTTGATCTGCTTAAGCACGTACCGAACGCCATGTTTCGAGCCAGAATACATCTCCCATTGAGGATGGTCGAAGCCCATGTGGCAGGTCTGGCAGGCCTGCGGTTGCTTCGCTTCCTGAACTGAGAAGGTATGCCGGGTGTGGCAAGCATCGCAGGAAGCTACACCGAATCCTGCGCCCCCCTTCTTCAATTCCTTTATATCCGTTTCGCTCTTCAGTCCAATCTTGTGGCAGCCTCCGCAGCCCTTCATCCCTTCGATCAATTCCATCGGTTGCCAGTGTATGGTAGGCATTGCTTTCATCGCTGCCCATGCGGCAGCATGTTTTCCGGTTTTGAATTGTTTTACCCGAGCTTCATGGCACGCTCCACAAATATCGGGTGTGGGAATTTTCGCTTTCGCTACGTCTTGGGTTGATTTGTGTTGATCACCATGGCAATCTGAACAACCGATCTTATTCTGATTGTGCTTGCTCAGTTGCCAGTCGGAGACAATATTCGGTGTGATCTTCTTATGACATTCGACACACACCTGGGCCGAAGCCGCAGAAACAAAGAGCAAGCTAAAAAGAATGATCGTCGTCGTCCAAAACGTTATTCGTCCCATATCTCCCTCCTTCTAAGATCCTATTTCAATACAAATGCATTAAGTCTCATTACATTTCGTTGAATTGCCCATCACCCCATCCCTCTGCCCAGCCCCTGCCTGTCTTGTACCATAACATACATAGGTTCAGGAGCTGCCGGTAGGCAGGGAAGGGTATCCTTGCTTGAATAGTTGGCTTAATGATTAAGGTTGCAATGGCTTTAGAATATGCTGAATTTAAAGTACTTCTTCGGGTGCGCTTTAATTTCCTTTAACACCTCCTTCAATTCCGCGACAGTATCCTTCAGTTCCTTAGCCAGCTCTTTGTCCCCGATCAAAGCGCCCGCCACACCTTCTCCCTTTTCGATTCTTTCTAAAATAGAATAAATTTCCTTTAGGTCTCTATTCAAATTCTCGTATAGAGCAGGATCTTCAATCATCCTTTTAAGGGTTCCCTGACCTTCGTTCAACTTTCTGCCAAATGCTTCGATCTGGGATGCCGCCGTTAGAGCGTTATTATAGAGAGAGGGATCTTCTACCAGGTGTCTCAGGGTCCCTGAGCTTTCATTGATCTTTTTGGTAAACTCCTCTATCGATGAAGTAGCGGCTAAGATCTTCTTATAAACAGTAGGATCTTCGATCAACAATTTCAGAGTACCTTTCGAATTTTTCAGGTCCTCCAACAACGCGGACAAGCTATTGGTCGCACCCGCCAAATTGTTATAGAGGGCAGGATCGTTAATCAATCTGGCAATGGTCCCTTGACCTTTTTCGATCTTGGTAGCGAGGCTGTCGATTCTTTCGATGAATTGGCCCATGACCTCCCTCAACCCCATCTCGCTCGACCCTTGGATCGTCTCTCCGGGTTGAATTGGCTCCGCCTGGGGCGAACCGGTGCTTAGTTCAATATATTTGTCACCGAGGAGTCCCATCGTGAGTATGGTCGCCCTGGAATCCTTCTTAATAAATTGTAGGGCATTCCTATTGACGGTAATCGTTACGATCACCCCATGGATGGCGTTTAACGTTATGTCTTTTACCGACCCCTCCTCCAACCCGAGTATCCAGACGGGAGCGCCTTTTCTCAATCCCACGACATCTCTGAATTGTATTTTAAATTCTGTTTTTCTTAAGAATATATCTTGAATACTCCCGGCAAAAAAGACCGCTAAGAGCAATATCAAAAAGGCGATGGTCATCACCAGGCCCACTTTAATTTGTGACCATTTCAGCTTTTTTTTGGCGTCAAACATTTCAGCCTCCCATCACGTTTCGGATCCAGTTGATGAAATACTTCACCGACAATAACCCCACCCTTCCTTCACAAGAGGTGGGAAGGTCTTAGTTCGCTAAGGAATGTCTGAATTTCCGGAATCGGAGTGTGCATCAATTGCTCTTTGGTGCCATCAAAGATGGCGACACCGTTTTTCAAAAACAAAAATCGTCTCGCCACTTTCGTGGCATCGAGAACCTTATGGGTTACGATGATTAATCCTTTTCCGTTTTTTGCCAGATCAAGGATCAGCTTACAGATAACGTCTGCGTTCACCGGGTCGAGTCCGCTGGTGGGTTCATCGTACAGGAACATCCTCGGTTCAAAGGCAGCCAGTGATCTGGCAATGGCAACCCGCCGATGCATGCCACCACTCAGCTCCTCGGGCATCAATTCGACGGCCTCCTCCAGTCCCATCCTTCTGAGCAATTCTCTTACCTTCCGATCGATCTCTTCCTCAGACAGTCTTGTGTATTCTCTTAAGCAAAACGCTACGTTTTCCTTTACATTGAGAGAGTCAAAAAGAGCACCCTCCTGGAAAACGATACTGAATTTCATCCTCACATCTCTGAGCTCATCTTCCGTTTTGTTGGTGATATCCTCTCCGTCGACGAGGATCTTGCCTGAATCAGGCCTTAAAAGCCCCAGGATGAGTTTAAGGAGTGTCGTCTTCCCCTCCCCGCTGCCACCAAGGATGGCCACCCTTTCGTCAGACTTGATGGAGAAACTGATCTCTCTCAAAACTTGCACTGTCCCGTACGAAAAGGAGACCTTGTCGAATGCGATCATACTGAAAAACCCAACACGTAAAGCAGTATTCTTGTCAGGATGAAATCAGCCACAATGATCATGATAAACGATGCAACCACCGCCCTCGTCGTCGACCTCCTGAGCCCGACGGCTCCGCCTTTAGTGGAAAGGCCCATGTAACAGCTGATACAGGCGATCAGGTATCCGAAGACAAAAGGTTTGATAAAACCTGACAGGACGTTTTCGATGTTAATCACGCCCCGGATTGAGCTCCAGTAGACGGCGCCGCTTTGAAGGCCCACGTACACTGCGATGTAATAGCCGCCGAAAATGGAAATGGCGTCACCGATAATGGTGAGAGCTGGGACCATAATAAGAGAACTGATGACCCTTGGGGTAACAAGCTTTTTTATCGGGTCCACGCCAAAAACCCTGAGCGTATCCACCTGGTGCCCGAGGACCATGGAGCCCAATTCGGACGCAACTCCAGAACCAACCCTCCCTGCATAGACCAACGCCGTCATGACAGGTCCGATCTCCCTGATGATCGAGACTCCCACAATCGTTCCGATATACATTTTGAGTCCCATGCCTGAAAGTTCGGCAGCCAGTTGAAGGGAAAGAGCCATTCCGATAAAAAGGGAAACGAGCAGGATGATGACGAAAGAGCCTGTTCCGGCGTAATCCATCTGTTCGATGGTATCCTTAAAGTAAAAGGGCTTTCTGATTAGACCCAAAAGCCCGTGGATGGAAAGAGTATAGAAATCTTGGAAGTCGCTGATCCGTTCCTTTAATCTCATAGTTCCCAGCCGAACAAAATGTGCCTCCAAGGTCAAACAAGGGCTGACGCAGGCGAGATTATGCAAAACACATCCATATTATACCATGAGAGCAATTAAGTAAATACGGTATTTTTCAACGGTGAATACAGAATTTACCCTATTTATTTCTGAAGCCATCCTTTTTATTTTAATAACCATGTGAAGGGTTGACAGAGGAGGTGATGAGTGAAAAGGAGAAAAGCGGCGGTGTTTAACTATGTGGACGGAAATGACTAGAGAAGAAAGGAGGAAAATACAATGCGGAAAACAATGATTCTCGGTGTCTTAGCAAGCTTCTTAATCGTCACGAGTGTGGTCCTTCCAGTCTATGCAGCTGAAACAATGACAGTCAAAGGGGAGGTCATCGACACTTACTGCTACGCCTTGATGGGAGCAAAAGGTGAGAGCCACCGTCAATGCGCTATCGACTGCGTTAAAGCTGGGATTCCGGCAGGGCTACTTGAGGAAAAAACCGGTAAGGTCTATGTCTTATTGCCCAATAAAGACAAGACCGGCTTACCCAAAGGAGTGATTGATAAGATGGGACGCATGGCCACAGTCACCGGTAAAGCTTATACGACTGGTGGAAGCAATTTTTTGACTGTCGAATCCATCAAGTGATGCCTATGTTTGAGACCGTTCTCCCAGGAGTGCAGCACCTTCAAAACATCCATCCACTGGTGGTCCATTTCCCGATCGCATTCTTGGCGGGTGCTGCACTCTTCTACTTTCTGTCTTGGGTTTTCCGAAACGAAACCTTTGCAACAACCGCATTCTTATTGCTCATCCTCGGCACCCTTGCTGCCGGAGCGGCAGTAGCAACTGGCCTTTACGGAGCGGAGGGAGTGATGGTTTCGCGCTCGGTTCGAAAAAATCTTTTGGAACGCCATGAAGAATTGATGCTGACGACACTCGGTCTGAGCACGGGCGTGGCTGTCTGGGCGGTGATTGCGAAGCCTTTTCCAAAGAGAAGGAGATGGCTATTTCTCTTTGTGCTTTTGGTATTGTTAGGAATGATGACCGTTGGCGCAGATTATGGCGCCCGGATGGTTTACGATTATAATGCGGGCGGAAGTGCCTGTTCACAACCTATTGAATTTAGCAAATAGGGAGACACGTGGAAAGGTAACTCAGGGCTTTAGCTCCGATGAATCAACCCTCAAGGGTTGAGTTACGGTAAAGAAGTGTTTAATCGCCTTCCACTTCTTTTCCCCGATGCCTTTTACATTTCTTAAATCTTCAACAGATCGAAATCCCCTTCTTCTTTCCCGGTAGGCAATCACCTCTTGGGCCAGGGATTCACCGATTCCGGGAATCAAACAAAGGTCCTCCATCGATACTCGATTGAGATCGAGAGGAATGGAGAATACGAGCAATTTATTAGCGGCCATCCTGCTGATTTTTATCTTTATCCCCTGTTGCTTTATCTCCCCATGTTCTTCGTTTGATAAAGGACGAAGAGGGGGGATTTGACTAGACTCTTTCGTGACGATGAGAAGTATCCCTGTTCCCAGAATCTCTGATGACGACGGGATATCGAACTGGGCAGTTTCCTTCAGACCTCCTGCCCGTCCAACGGCCTCACTTAATGTCGGTGGCTTATTGAAAAGATAGACCCCGGGACTTCGAACTTCTCCCGAGACTTCAACGACGACCTCTTTCACAAGCTCTTCGGAAGGGAAGGAAATAGGTTGATAATAAAATTTAAGGTAGAGGATGCCGAGGAGAACAGCGGCTACAGAAAAAAGGACGCACTGCTGCGGGATAGAAAAGTATTTCATGAATGCCAAATTTCAAAATCTCCCGCTAAAACGGGATCAAATCAATGACAAATGGCCCAATATCAAAGAATGTTTGACATTTGAGTTTTGGAATTTGTTTGAAATTTGAACTTTGACATTTGATATTATCTTGTTATTTTCCGTTTTCTTCCTTTAAGAGCTTGTAGTCAATCGAGTCTACTAAGGCCTGCCAGCTTGCCTGAATGATGTTTTCGGAAACTCCAACCGTTCCCCATTTCGACTGTCCGTCCCACGATTCGATCAAAACTCTCGTTCGGGCTCCGGTTCCATCCTTGGTGGAGAGGATCCTGACCTTGTAGTCGAGCAGTTTGACTTCTTTCAACTCAGGATATAATTTTTCCAGCGCCTTTCGTAGGGCGTTATCTAAAGCGTTAACCGGACCATTTCCAACGGCTGCCGTATGCTCCACTCGATCCCCTACACGAACCATGATGGTTGCTTCTGAGAGGGGAGGGGCTTCCTCAGTCTTCTTTTCCACGATGACGCGGAATCCCATCAGTTCAAAAAACCTTCTATGTTGCCCGAGTGCCTTCTTGACAAGAATCTCAAAAGAGCCTTCGGCCCCTTCAAATTGAAAACCTTCATTTTCCAAATGTTTCAAGTCGTCGAGGATCTTTCTTACTTTTGGATCTTTGCTCTCCAAATCAATCTTAAACTCGGCCGCTTTGTAAAGAATGTTCGATTCGCCGGAGAGGTCGGAGATCAGAACCCTCCGGTGATTTCCGACCCGCTCGGGGGAGACGTGTTCGTAAGTGGCATCACTCTTCCGGATCGCGCTCACATGCACACCGCCCTTGTGCGCAAAGGCGCTCTCTCCAACATAAGGAAGATATTTGTTATGAGGCAGGTTGGCCAGCTCTGAAACGAAGCGAGAGACTTCGGTGATCTTTTTCAACTGATCGTCTGTGATACAATCGATTCCCATCTTTAACTTGAGATTAGGGATGACGGAACAGAGGTTGGCATTCCCGCATCGTTCCCCGTAGCCGTTCATCGTGCCGTGGACCATTCTGGCGCCTTCCTGCACGGCCAGGATCGTGTTGGCTACTGCCAACTCGGTGTCATTATGGACATGAATGCCCAAAGGAACTGCAATCTTCCTTTTTACCTCCTGGACAATGGATTGGATCTCGCCGGGGAAGGTCCCCCCATTCGTATCGCATAAGACAATCCAGTCCGCCTTAGCTTCCTGGGCTGCCTTCAGCGTGGAGAAGCCGTACTGGGGATTGTTCTTAAACCCGTCAAAAAAATGCTCAGCATCAAAAATAACTTCCTCGACACGTTCCTTGAGGAACTGAATGGAGCTATAGATGATGTCGAGATTCTGATCCAGGGTAATATTGAGCGCCTCGAGCGGATGAACATCCCACGACTTTCCCACGATCGTTACCACTTTCGTGCCAGTCTCGATTAAGGCCCGGATGTTCGTATCATCCTTTGGCAAAATTCCTGCTCGGCAGGTGCTTCCGAAGGCGACGATCTTCGCCCGAGAGAGAGAAACCGATTTGATCTCTTGGAAAAACTGGAGGTCCTTTGGGTTGGAACCAGGCCATCCGCCTTCGACGTAGTGGATGCCTAATTCATCCAGTTTTTGTGCAATTCGAACTTTGTCCTCAACAGAAAAAGAAATGTCTTCTGCCTGCGAACCATCGCGGAGTGTGGTGTCATAGATTTTTACAGAACCGGAATGAATCAAAGTAAAATCTCCTTGATTTAACGATGGACGATGCACCATGAACAATGGACCACGAACTGCCAATTATAAACCAACGCTTTTCATCGTTTATCGTCTATCGTCCATCGTCCGTCGCACATCGTTGATCGTTCGTCATTCTTCTGTCACGGCGGGTTGATCCAGTTCAAAAGCATCGTGGAGGGCCCGGACTGCCAATTCTGTATATTTGGAATCAATGATGCAGGAAATTTTGATCTCCGAAGTGGAAATCATTTGAATATTAATGCCCTCCTTGGCCAAGGCAGAGAACATCTGGGTGGCTACATTGGAATGGCTCCTCATTCCTACCCCCACAATGGAAACCTTCGCAATATCTTCATTCGATTTGACCTCTTCGCCGCCTAACTCCTTAATGGCGTTCTTGATGATCTGCAGGGTCTTCGCAAAATCGGACTTGGGGACAGTGAACGCTATATCGGCACAGCCTTTCTCGGTACTGGAGGTTTGAATGATCATGTCCACGACGATATTCGCATCGGCAATGGGCCTAAAGAGTTTTGCGGCCATTCCGGGGAGGTCGGGAACACGCATGATTTCTACCTTTGCTTCATTTTTATTGTAAGTCACGCCGGAAACCACAACCCTTTCCATCTCTTTGTCCTCCTTGCAGACGATTGTACCCGGATTATCGTTAAAGGATGATCTGACATGAATGGGGACATCATATTTTTTGGCAAACTCTACAGAACGGATCTGTAACACCTTGGCCCCGAGGCTCGCCATCTCCAGCATCTCGTCATAGGAAATCTTGGATAGCTTCCTTGCCCTGGAGCAGACATTGGGATCAGTGGTATAGACCCCGTCGACATCGGTATAGATTTCACAGACGTCTGCTTTCAGGGCAGCCGCAATCGCAACGGCCGTGGTGTCGGATCCTCCCCGACCGAGCGTTGTGATATTGTCTAATTCATCCACTCCCTGGAACCCGGCGACCACCACGACCCGCCCGGTCTTTAAATCGCTTAGCATCTTCTTCGATTCAATGCCTGTAATACGGGCTTTGCCAAAAGCGCTGTCCGTCGCAATCTTAATCTGGAATCCCAAATAGGATTTTGCCTCCGCTCCCATATCCTTTAGAGCGATGGCAAGCAAAGCGATGGAGACCTGTTCTCCTGTCGAAATAAGCACGTCCATTTCCCTTTCGTCAGGGGCGGGTGTGACCTGTTGAGCCAAACGGATGAGTTTATCTGTTTCTCCAGCCATCGCCGAGACGACAACGACCACCTCATGACCTTGATTTTTGGTGTTGAGCACTCTCCGGGCGACATTTCTGATTCGCTCAACATCCCCGACGGAGCTGCCGCCATATTTTTGAACCACCAAACCCATTCAAACACCCCCTATGATACCGCCCGAAGTTCCAAGTCCCAGACTTTTTACTGCGAAAGCCTGGCGCCGAATTCCGAACTTTGAAATTGGTCTATCATCTTCAGATAGCGTTTTCCTTTCCCCCAGATTTCCAAAGACCTTGTATTCCTTCCGGTATAGGCAATACGGATGAGCAGAAGCTCCTTCGGGAGAAGAGAGGGAATCTTATCCGCCCATTCGATTGCCGTGATCCCTTTGCCCTGGATATAATCCTCCAGGCCTAATTCTTCAGCTTCATTTTCTTTGCCCAGACGAAAGAGGTCGATATGGTAAAAGGTTATCTTCCCCGGGTATTCGTTAATCAGGGTAAAAGAAGGGCTTGAGATATAAGTTGGATTCCTAATTCCTACTCCCGCGGCAAGTCCTTTGATGAGTTGGGTTTTTCCCGCCCCTAATTCACCCACCAAGGCTACGACATCTCCGGGCAGAAGATGACTCCCGATGTTCCTTCCAAGCCGAACGGTCTCCGATGCACTCTTGCTCTGAATGACCACCTTCATTTACGCTCTGCGCATGGCGCTAAGCGCTTAGCGTCTTTCTGAAATCAGGCCTTGAATTTAAAGTCGTCAGGATTGAGACTCTCCAGCCATTCCTTGAGATGATCTCCCTCTTTCTCCATATCGATCGTTCGCGCTTTTTCGATCACTTGTTCGGACACAAAAATTGGGGCGTCCACAGCCAGAGCGATGGCCATGGCATCGCTGGGACGGGAATCGATAATGATCTCCTCTCCTCCTCGGTTGAGGTGGATCAAGGCGTAGTACGTATTTTCCTTCAGGTCATTGACCACGATTTTCACCACCCGGGATTCAAGGGTCTTTAAAATGTTATGGATCAAATCATGGGTCGATGGTCGATGGGAACCCATCTTCTTCAGCTTCATTGCTATGGCATTGGCCTCGAAAGGACCAATCCAAATAGGAAGCCCTGTTTTGTTCGACAAATCCATCAGGAGAACGACAAATCCGTTTGACGTGGAATCGAACGTCAAGAACTTCACCTTCATCTCAAAATACATCGTGCCTCTCCCTTTCGTCCACTGACCCTTGACAAAACCAATTTGCCGTTGCTCTTGATCTCCGAATTGCCCCCGGGTTCTCTCTAAGCCGCAAGTGCCCCGTCCCATCTTGACGAGATGGCCTTGGAGTTTCACTGAATCTTCGGTCACAAGACAAATCCGTTCCCACTTCTCTTGATCGTTTCACTTTGTACGGAGATAGAGGAACAAGAAAGATCGGGGAGCCTACTCCGGGTGGGCCGTTATCTTGTTCTGGTCCCTCCTATCTAAGGTCCACACGACCCCTCCCTCTCCTGCCGCAGGGAAGAAGGGGACAAGTGCACACGTCGATGATAACCCTTAATTCAACCTATCTTAAATGAAGATGGAGAGAAAAATCAACCCTTGGGCTTTCCCCGGCTGAAAGCCCCGGGTTCGCTCAGGCCGAGAGGTTGGCCAAGGGGGGCAATGCGTTATTCGGCCACCCAATGAAAAGACAGGGCTTGGCACCGTGGAGGTATTAGATCCCTCCTTTGAGAAGAGCGGGGATTCTTTCAACGATGTCTGTCGCAATTAAGGACTTCTCTCCTTTCTCCTGAGCCACCTCGTCGCCGGCCAATCCATGGATGTAGACGGCTATTTGGAGAGAGGTGAGAATGTCGAATCCCTGACAGACCAACCCACCGATCATTCCGGTGAGCACATCCCCCGTTCCTCCTGAGGCCATTCCCGGATTACCCGTTGGGTTGATATAGACCTCTCCTTTGGGGGTGGTGATTAGGGTGGGGTGCCCTTTGAGGACGAGATGGACATGCTGGGACTGCGAGAAATTTCTGCTGAGACCGACCCGATCTTCCAAGACGTCCTTAATCTGGGATCGGATCAGTCTTGCCATCTCTCCTGGATGGGGGGTAAGAATGAACGAGTGATTCTTGATGGGAAGGATTTTAGGTTGCGTTGCTAAAGCGGTCAGCCCATCCGCATCCAGGATGATCGGGAGATCCAATGTCTTGATCAGCTTGAGGACGAGCGATTGTGTTTCTTTAAACGTTCCCAGGCCGGGACCGATGACGACCGCCTTTTTATTTTCGCAAAGACGGACGATGGTGCCGAACGCCCGGAGGCTAAGCGTTTGTTTGGCGGTCTCCGGGAGAGGTTCTGTCATGACCTCTGTTAACTTCATCTCCATGATGGCATTGAGGCTTTTTGGGACGGCAAGGGTGACCAAGCCTGCCCCCATTCTGAGAGCGGCCTGAGCGGCCATGGCTGCGGCTCCCGTCTTGCCGACTGATCCTGCAATCACCAGCAAGTGTCCGTAGTCCCCTTTGTGGGTATTTGGATTCCGGGGGATAGACAACCATTTTTGGACTTCTTCCTTCTCCAAAAGGTAGGTGGGAATTCTTTCCTCCTCAACTAATCTCCTGGGGATACCGATATCGATGACCTTCATCTTTCCCACATAATCGATCCCCGGCGGGATGAGATGACCTATTTTGGGCAAACCAAAAGTGATGGTAAGGGAGGCCCGGATCGCCGTGCCAAGAGGTTTTCCCGTATCGGCATCTAACCCGGAAGGGATATCAACGGCTACCATAGGCCTTTGGATCGTATTCAGATGATCGATCACTTCTCTGTAATAACCTCTGACTTCCGCATCAAGCCCCGTACCAAAAATCCCGTCGATTAAGATATCGAACTTTTCTATGTCTCTTTTCACTTTGATGTAGTCTTTAGAAGAAGGAACAGGAACGACTTCCCCCTTCATGCGGTGGAAGATGTTAAAATTAGTCTCCGCATCGCCCCGGAGACCCTTCGGGTCGCTAAGGAGATAGACTCTGACGGAACTTTCTTGATTCATGAGATACCGAGCGATCACAAATCCATCTCCTCCGTTGTTTCCTTTTCCGGCAATGATCGCAATCCTTTTGTTACGAATATCGGGGAAGGTATCGGAGATCACTTCTGCCGCTCCCTTTCCTGCATTTTCCATAAGGACGATTCCGGGAATTCGATAGGTCTCAATGGACTTCCGATCCAATTCTTGCATCTCTTCAGCGGTCGCTACTTTTATCATTTCCTTCCTCTAATAGCACATGTGCCACGGCATAGGGTCGGTCGTGGGAAAGGGTGAGAAGCGCCTTTTCGATTTGGAGGGTTTCGCAGACCTCCTTTGCCTTTCGATGGAAGGAGAACATGGGTTTTCCCATGGGATCGTTCTCCACTTCGATATCCGTC
This sequence comes from Thermodesulfobacteriota bacterium, assembly GCA_035625415.1. Classification (GTDB taxonomy): domain Bacteria; phylum Desulfobacterota; class BSN033; order BSN033; family UBA1163; genus UBA1163. Next base: position 760 of record DASPPQ010000187.1, on the reverse strand, counting down.
CATTGGATGCCGTTTCGGAGCCCCCATCCGATCGCTTTGAGGAAAGCCTCTTTTGCCGCAAATCGGATGGCAAAACATTCAGGCGGGCGAGCCCGGTGTTGACACCGGGAGATCTCTTTCTTTGTAAAGATCCGACCCAGAAAAAGATCTCCCCAGCGGGCCATCAGACGCTCGATCCGATCAATGTTCACAATATCAATTCCCGTTCCGATGATCATCTTCATGCAGAAGGGTTCAGGGATTCAACGCTTCAAGGGGTTACCCAAATATTTCACTTGACTCCCGGAACCCTCGACTCCTTGGACCCTTTCATCCTCTATCGAATCAGAGCAATCATTTCCCGGACGGCTCGATCCAACCCTACCAGAACCGCCCGGGCAATAATGCTGTGGCCAATATTGAGTTCTTCAATTTCCTTGATTTCTGCAATCCGCCGGACGTTGACATAATTCAAACCGTGTCCTGCCGCAATCCGGAGATCGCGGCGAGAGGCCTCGGCCACGGCGTCGAGAATGATTTTTAACTCTTCATCTTCCCCGGAAGGAGTCTTCGCGTCGCAGTACCGGCCGGTATGAATTTCGATGGCATCTGCGCCCACATCTTCTGAGGCTTTGATTTGATCTTTTTGGGGGTCAATAAAGAGGCTGACCGGGATTCCTGCCTTGTGGAGTCGTTGAATCGCTTTCTTCAGAGAGGAGAGAGATTTGATGACGTTGAGCCCTCCTTCTGTCGTCAGTTCTTCTCTTTTTTCAGGAACGAG
>DASPPQ010000186.1:0-6208 GCA_035625415.1 Thermodesulfobacteriota bacterium | reverse complement strand
CTTTCCTGAGGACTCCTTCCGAGACTGTCGAAAAACCCTTCAGTATAGTTATTGCCTGATTTTTGGGGGTCTCCACGACCCTTCATAACTGTGAGATCGTTGATTGTGGCGCATTCTGTGAGGTCATTTTTTTCTGCATCTCACCCAAGAATCTGCCTGGGGACTTTTTCGACAGTCTCACCCGTAATCGTGATTTTCTAAAATCCTCCTTTCATACAACCTTTCAGATGGTAATCGATAATTTTTGTGAAATAAAATGGCAAGCCAAAGCATCTTCCTGAAGGATGTTTCCATCGGACCACTTGTCAAATCAAACCCCACAAACCTAAGGATTATTTCAATTTTGGATAATAATTGTTCTTAAATGTATTGGTACCGCATTTTGAGTCTTTTAAGAGAAATTCAATTTAAACCTTAAAGATTAAAGAGTTGGAAATTTTAAATCGCTTTGTCTCTTTTCGGCACATACTTTGCAGTCAAAGCCAGACAAACTCGGAAAAAAGGAGATAGCCTGATGCCGCCTATCTTGGACAAAGATGTCGTCTTGACCACTAAGGAAGCAGTCAAATATTTAAAAATCTCCAAACCCACCTTCTTGAAATATATTCGTCTCGGAAGGATCAAAGCCACCAAAGCAGGAAATGGATGGAGAGTCCATCAGTCCGAATTATATCGATTTTTAAAGGTAGGAGAAAGTGAGTGAATACGATTGAACAGGAGCTTCGGAAACCAAGGGTGACGCGAAAGCTCAGGGAATCTGAGAAGGCCCTGCAGGAGTCAGAGAAGAGATATCGACAAGTCGTGGAGAACGCAACGGATATTATTTACACCGTTGATGAGAAGGGGAATTTCACTTATGCCAATCCTGCTGGATTGAAGGTGACTGGCTATTCGCTCGGGGAACTTCGAAAGCTCAATTATGCGGATCTTGTACTTCCTGAACACCGTGAAAGGGTATTACAGATCTATATCAACCAGTTCCGCGAGAGACTTCCAACGACCTATGTTGAGTTCCCTTTTATCGGCAAGGCTGGAGAAATTCTATGGTTCGGCCAAAATGCCACGCTTGTGATAGAGGAGGATAAGATTGTTGGGTTTCACGTCATTGCCCGTGACATCACCGAGCAGAAACGTGCGGAAGAAGTGATAGAAGGTTTAGCGAGATTTCCCTCCGAAAATCCAAGCCCGGTCTTGCGAATTGAACGAGGCGGCACTCTGCTTTATGCCAACGAGGCCAGTTATTCGATTCTTCGTAACTGGCAACTGGAGTTAGGCAGACCGGCTCCATTGATTCTGCAGAAGGTGGCTTTTGAAGCATTGACACAGCAGATTGGAAAAACAATTGACACAGAGCATGGTCAACGGACCATTTCGTTTTCGGTTGCCCCGATTGCGAATGCCGGATATGCCAACTTCTATGGTCTCGACATCACCGAGCGGAAGAAAATGGAGGGAGCATTACAAAAGAGTGAGGAGAAGTATCGAGCCATTCTTGAAAACATTGAAGAGGGATATTACGAAGTAGATCTTGCAGGTAACTTTACCTTTCTTAACAATTCAATGTGCCGAATATTTGGGTACCCCAAAGAGGAATTGATAGGCATGAATGACCGGCAGTATACAGATAAAGAGAATGCAAAGAAACTTTACCAAGCATTTAATGGCGTCTACAGAACAGGTGAACCTGACATTGGATATGGTTATGAGATTATAAGAAAAGATGGAACCAAAAGATACATTGAGGCATCTATATTGTTACACAAAGATTCGTCAGATAAGCCGATAGGGTTTAGGGGGATCATACGTGACATCAGCGAGCGGAAACGGGCGGAGGAAGCATTGCGGGAGAGTGAAGAAAAATACCGTACGCTTGTTGAAACTTCGCCAGATGCCATTACACTCATGGACTTAAACCTTAACATCGTTATGGGTAACCGGCCGGCTTTGAACTTATACGGGTATGAGAACCTCCAAGAGGTAATCGGTCAAAGTGTATTTGACTTTGTTGCCCCAGAGGATCGACCACGTGCAATAGAAGATACGAGAAAGATGTTAGAGACGGGGAGTATTGAAACCCGTGAGTATAAACTACTGAGAAAGGGTGGCGTCCCTTTCCCTGCCGAGGTGAGGGCCTCATTGGTCCTGAATGTGGAAAAGAGACCTCTGGCATTTATCTGTGTCAGCAGGGATATCACCGAGCGGAAGCGAGCAGAGGAGGCACTTTGGGCGAGCGAAAAGAGATTTCGAGAGTTATTTGATGAAGCCCCTGTAGGTTACCACGAGATTGACAAAGAGGGGAAAATTACCCGGGTCAACCGCACAGAGTTAGATATGCTGGGATACACCCCCGAAGAGATGCTGGGACGATATGTGTATGAATTTGTCACTGAAGAGATATCGTCTCAATCTGTAAAGGAAAAATTGGCAGGTACCCTTCCCATTGGTGCAATTTTTGAGCGCACCTATCTCAGAAAAGACGGCACCACCATCCCAGTTCTGCTGGGAGACACACTCATTAAGGACAGTCAAGGAAGAATAATCGGGCTCCGCACGACGATTCAGAATATCACTGAGCGGAAACAGGCAGAGGGAGAAAAGGCTACCCTTCAAGAGCAGCTTCGTCAGTCCCAGAAGATGGAGGCCATTGGAAGGCTGGCGGGTGGGGTTGCTCACGACTTTAATAATATTCTGACGGTTATTAAAGGCTACAGTCAGTTCTCCCTTGCTGAGATAAAACAGGAAGACCCGCTTAGGGATAATATTGAAGAGATCAAAAAGTCCGCTGACCGTGCGGCCGATCTGACTCGCCAGCTCTTGGCCTTCAGTCGTCGTCAAATTATGGAGATGAAGGTCTTGGATCTCAACGATTTGTTTAGAAACCTCGACAAAATGCTGCGCCGAATTATTGGCGAGGATATCGAACTGGTGACGATATTAGATGAGAATCTCGGGAGAGTGAAAACCGATACCGGGCAAATCGAACAGGTCATCATGAACCTTTCCGTCAATGCAAGAGACGCAATGCCTAAGGGAGGAAAGCTCACCATCGAAACAGCCAACGTGGACTTGGATGGTGCCTATGCTCGTGCTCACGTTGCAGTGAAACCAGGCCCTTATGTGATGCTCGCGGTGAGTGATACAGGGGTGGGGATGACACCGGAAGTAAAGGAGAGAGTTTTTGAGCCTTTCTTTACAACAAAGGACATAGGTAAGGGAACGGGATTGGGGCTTTCCACGGTCTATGGGATCGTGAAGCAGAGCGGAGGAAATATCTGGGTTTATAGTGAACCTGGTAAGGGTACCACCTTTAAAATTTACCTTCCAAGGGTAGATGAACCGCTGCAGAAGTTGAAGGGAGAGGTCAAGAAAGAGGGACTTCCTCTGGGGAGCGAGACGGTTCTTATCGTGGAAGATGATGAGGATGTGCGGAAGTTTGCTGCAAGGGTATTAGAAAAACAGGGGTATACGGTATTGGTCGCATCTCAAGGAAGTGACGCTTTACCTCTTTGTGGAGAATATAAGAAACCCATTCATATGGTCTTGTGTGATGTGGTGATGCCAGGGATAGCCGGTCGAGAGCTGACAGATCATCTCGTATCCCTTCATCCCGAGATGAAGGTGCTCTATATGTCTGGCTATACGGAAAACGCGGTTGTCCATCACGGTATTCTGATTGAAGGAATGAATTATATCCAGAAGCCATTTACCGTGGAGGGATTGGTGAGAAAACTGAGGGAAGTTTTAGATAAAGGCTCAAAACCCGCAGCTTAGAAAGAATAACAAGATGAAAGACCAAAATAAGACAAAGAAACAACTTATAAATGAATTGGTGGAATTACGTCTGAGAATTGCTGAATTAGGAGCATTGGAAAATGGGCACAAGCGGTCGGAGGCGGCTTTAGAGCAATTAGCAGCTATTGTGCAATCTTCAGATGATGCGATCATCGGGAAAACATTGGAGGGTATCATTCTGAGCTGGAACTCGAGTGCGGAGAGAATCTATGGTTACTCCTCAGCCGAAGTTATTGGACGCCATATTTCTATTTTGCTTCCTCCTAACCGTCCTGATGAAGTGTCACAATTGCTCAAAAGAATAGGTCGAGGAGAGCGTGTTGACCATTATGAAACTGTGCGTATAAGGAAAGACGGCCAGCTCATTCATATCTCCCTGATGATATCTCCAGTCAGGGATACAACTGGCAAGATTGTGGGTGCTTCAACCATTGCACGCGACATCTCGGGCCATAAGCGGGTGGACGAAGCGCTGCGAAAGAGCGAAGAGAGATATCGTACCCTTTTTCAGGAATCCAGAGACGCGATCTTTACTACCTCTCAAGAGGGGAAAATCCTTGATGCTAATCGATCTATGGTTAATCTATTCGGTTACAGCAGAGAAGAGACAGTCGGTCTTAAAGCCATGGAGATATACGTTTTTTCCGAGGATCGGTTGAAGTTTCAGCAGAAGATAGAGCGGGAGGGATTTGTTAGAGACTATGAGATAAAGTTACGCAAGAAAGATGGAACAGAGATGGACTGCCTGCTTACGGCGACTGTGAGAAGGGCTGGTGACGGAAATATTTCAGGATACCAAGGCATCATCCGTGACATTACTGAGCGTAGGCAGGCGGAGGAGAAGTTAAAACAGGCATCTGAGGAGTGGGAGTTAACGTTTAATTCCATTAACGATCTGATATCCATTCATGATAAAGATTTCAGGATTGTTAAGGTAAACAAATCCTTTGCTGACACCTTCGGTATGGAGAACAGAGAACTTATTGGGAAAAAATGTTACGAAATTATTCATGGAACAGAAGAACCTTGGCCCAATTGCCCTCACGAGCAAACCCTGGGGTGTGGGAAGCCGGCGACAGAGGAATTTTGGGAACCTCGTCGGAGTAGGTATTTGGAAGTGTCTACGTCGCCAATCTGTAACGAAAAATGCGAAATGATCGGGACCATTCACATTACAAAAGACATCACCGATCGTAAGAAGGTGGAGGAGGAGCGGGAGAAACTGATTCATGAGCTTCAAGAGGCTCTTGCCAATATAAAGACGTTGCGCGGCTTACTACCCATTTGCTCCTATTGTAAAAAGATTCGGGATGATAAGGGTTACTGGAACCAGATCGAATCCTATATCCGAGATCATTCCGGTGCAGAGTTTACTCATGGCATGTGTCCTGAATGTTTGAAAAAGCTCTACCCTGATTTTGTGGATTGAGTGAAAAGATTGATAAATTGGTTTGTAAGAGCGATACTTTTGTGAATGCCTTTGTAAACACCAAATTAGTTACACAATTCCTCATCAATATGGAGGAGATTCTTACGAAATCCTTTAACGACTTTGAGAGGAGTTTCCAAATTCAGCTATCATAACGGTTTTCTTGCTGATTTAATTTCCAAGGCAGGGTCATAAATGGTCCTGCCTTTTTGCATATTTCAAACCGTAATCGTTGCCATTTAGGGGAGTCTTTGGATGAAGAGTTGTAGGTGCAATGTTGAATGAGTAAGGGGGGGCCGATACTCACCTATCCGAAACCCCCTAATGAGGCTTCGTTTAGATTCTCCTTTTAAGGTGGGGACCTTACGAGCAGGGCCTCTAATCTTGCCTTTCGCCATTCCATTACCGCAATAGGCTTGACCCTCAAAAGGATGATTCCTCGATTTTCCGAGAAGCATCTGCTGATTATGGGGTGAAGTGTTCAGAGGGGATCTTCTGGGAAGAGTGTCTGTATAGGAAAGAAGACGATAGCCCTGATTCTTTCCAAAAGAAATCTTCACCCTTTGGAGTATTTTCCGTTATTGCGTGTAGGGCCTGCTTGCCTATTGCTTAGGCAAACAAGGGGTCCTTGGTGCAATATTGCTTCCTGAAGTCGTTGTTGACAGGTTTCACCAAAATGTGCAGAGTTCAAATGGTAATCGATAGGGCAGTTATCTGGACCTGTTTCAGTGACTTGGCCAGAAAATAATGGGCGACTGATGGGTTCGAGAGTCCCATTTTTGGTGACAGGGTGAGGATTGAATACGTGAAGGATAAATTGGGGAGGAATGCGGTCGCAAGGACAACCATTCTGGGGAGGAAGTAGGCCCGCAAATGACCCTCCTGATTCAAGATAAGGGCGGACATTTCTAATCCTTTTATTAACTTCATTTAAAGCCATTATTTGACATAAATCCTTTTACCCCCGACAAATTGTCACTTAGTCAA
>DASPPQ010000185.1:0-10630 GCA_035625415.1 Thermodesulfobacteriota bacterium | reverse complement strand
GGGAAGCATTGAGTGCTCTTTCAGGCGGGTAAGATTACGTTTCGTCAATTCATGCAGGCGTGCAATGTCCGTCGCGTAGTCCGGTGGCAACTTTAACTTGAAACCATCTGCATTGAGCGCCTGCCGGAGTGATGCCGGTGTGACGCGAAACCCACGTTGGTCCGCCCTTGAGAAGAAGTGCTCCAGTTTCCCCCAAATGCGGTGAGCATCTTTGGGTTCCTCTGAAATATGAGTGCTGATGTCTTCCTCTGCCAAGCGGTCATGTCGGCCTCCCCACTCGAAGTCGTAAACTTCGATGTGAATGAGGCGAAGGAATTGCCGCATCTCATCTTCCGCAGGAGCGTTTCCCGATTCCCTCTTCCATGCCTTGGTGGCCAGCGAGGTTAGGGCGTGAAGCGCCTTACGCTCTTCGGTACGGCGACCGCGAAGAAACTTCCCAAGCGAGGTATCGCCTGCATCTAAGCGGTGCGTGTCGAGGACACCAAGCAATTCCCGTGCAGCCGCTCGACCTACGGTGAACGGCACGGCCCACACGAGGCGGTTCTCTGCACGAGTCTCGCGCGCGAGTTTGAGAAACTGAGCAACAAACGCCGCCACGGTCTCGGCAAATGCCGAACTCCTGCTGGTGAGGGGAATGGTGCCACTTCGGTCTTTCGCTGAAATGAACGCATGCGCCGGAGTGCCACGGTGCAAATCGACAACGATGTCATCGATGGCCGTAGGTGCTTGCAGAGTGATGGCCCTCACGTCCGCGCCAGTGATTCCGTCCCAAACCGTGCACCGGTCGCCCGCTAACATCTTGACCGCGATGAACGCTGCAACCCGCACTTCATAGTTCACACCTCCGGCCGTCGCGCGCCCACCAAAGCGGTGAACCCCTTTTTTCCTACCACCAGAACTATGTGTGTGATTCTTCCGTCGATTCATACAGAGCCAAGGGTTTGGTTGTTCTTAAGCATCCCGGAGTCGCATTCGTTTATGAAGTCATCCCTGCAATATTGAGCGAGCGTTTTGATCTCCGCTCCCGGTTCAGATCAAGCCGACCTATTAGTGTTCAAAAAGTTATCTCCCAGTACTAGGCATAGTCTTGTCCTAGATCCCCTCCTTCAAAGTCAAAATCATCAATCCCCTTGCGCTTAAACTCACTGTTATCCAAAGAACCTACTCCTTCCTGATCATGTCGATTAGTTTATCCAGGTCTTCAGGAGTAGGTTTTTCCCTCCTAATGGTTCGGAAGAACATGGGGAGCGAGTTTAATACCTTTTCATCCGACAAGATATCTTCTGGTATGATGCCAGCATCAATATTCGCCTTGTCTTTCATTTCTCTCCACAAGGCAGATCCGAATCTGATGCCGAGCGCCCGAGCTATTTCCCTTAACCTTTCTTGATCTTGGGGAGGTGCAAGCAGGCCTCGTTCGATCTTGCTCCAATTACTGGCATCAATTTCCAGCCGTTTGCAGAATTCTCTTAGGCTTATGCCTTTACTGATCCTTTTTTCTTTGATGAATTCTCCAAACATTCGTATCCCTCCCTTCCATTAAATAATTACTTGGGATTGTGGTATTTCATTTACCACGTGGTAATTGTAATACCACAACCTATAAAAGTCAACATAATTCTTTAGCCGGGTCTATGGGAGAAAATATGTAGCTTGTTATCCAAGAGCAGAGCGCTTTCAGAAAAAAAATGAGTTTGTGAATCTTTTCTTCTTGAAATTTTACACATTTCCTTCATAATAGAAGAATCGTCGATATTTACCGTCGATGATTACTTCGCCCCCAGTAAATACGGGCGCTACGAGAGGAGGAGGCTTTGATGAAACTTGAGAGGTTTGAGGGTTGTTGGACAGCTATGGCGACCCCGTTTAATCGGAAGGGCGAGGTCGATTTTGACGGCCTGGAGAAGAATGTTCAATTTCAGATTGAGAATGGGGCGAATCTTGTCCCCACCGGAACAACAGGGGAATCTCCAACGCTGGACTGGAGGGAGCATGACCGTGTGATTACGAAGACCGTTAAGCTAGCAAAAGATAAAGTCTTTGTTGTTGCAGGCACGGGGTCAAATTCAACCAGGGAGGCGATGAGGGGATCAAAACACGCCGTTGAAGTAGGGGCCCAGGGAGTGCTGCTGGTAGACTGTTATTACAATGGGCCCTCCTCCCTTGAGATGAGAACGCAATATTATGAAGTGATAGCCAAGGCATTCCGGAAGGCGTTCGTGGTGCCATATGTCATTCCCGGAAGGACAGGGACGAAGTTGGAGGTGGAGGACCTGGCCATTCTTCATCGCAAGTTTAAGAATGTGAGGTCCGTGAAAGAGGCAACGGCGGACCTCGAGCGGATGGCTAAGACCAGAAGCCTGTGTGGGGAAGACTTTGATATTCTTTCCGGCGACGATGACAAAACCTTTGAGATGATGATACGGAATGACATTCGTGCTTCAGGTGTGATTTCAGTCGTATCGAATATCCTTCCAGGTCCCGTGGGCGAGATGGTCAAAGCGATAAGGGATGGAAATACGGAGAGGGCCAATCGGATGAAGAATATTTTGGATCCTCTCTTCAAGGTGGTGACAGTCAATACCATTGAATCTTATGAAGGATTTGAGGTCCCGTGTAAATTTAGAAATCCTTTGGCGATCAAGACGATGATGAGAGGTCTTGGATTGCCCTCTGGACCATTCCGTCCGCCTCTGGGAAAGATGACGCCCAAAGGGATCGAGGTCGTTCGAAGTGCCCTGAAAGAGGTTTACGGCAAGGATAGAGAGGCATTCATGCCCCTTCAAGCGTTCTATAAAATCGATATTGAAGAACGGCTTATGAACGATCGCTATTGGAAGTAAGAGATTGATTTTTGAAGAGGAAAGGGCCTGTCTCCATAGTGCGACAGGCCCTTTTTTTGACCGCTTTTCTATTTCACTTTTTCTGAAATTGTGTTACCATCGACCATGAATAATCCCCCCCGACTTTCTTTGCCAAAGGGGGCAGTCGGGGAATTAGGAAAGGGTTCTTGATTGATCCGATCCTTTCTGGCCATTGAGCTTCCGAAACCGATCCTCACAAAGATCGAGGAGGTTCAGGCAGATTTAAGGTTAGGTCATGCAGATGTGCGGTGGGTGAGTCCTGAAAAGATCCACCTCACGCTCAAATTTTTTGGAAACGTTGAAGAGGCGAGGATTGATACCATCTTCAGATCAATTGAAAAGCCCATCCAGGGCACCTCACGATTTTCTCTCAAGGTTCGAGGCGTAGGGGCCTTCCCCCAATTGAAAAACCCGAGGGTGATCTGGATGGGATTGGTGGAGGAGGGGGAAGCCCTCACCTCGCTTCAGAAACAGATAGAGACCCAATTAGAAAAGATTGGATTTCAACCTGAAGATCGTTCCTTCCACCCTCACCTAACCCTGGGAAGGGTGAGATCGACCCGGGGAAAAGGAGATTTGGTGGAAAGGATAGAGAAACATAAAGAGGAGGAGTTTGGAGATCTTCAAGTGGAGAGGGTGGTCTTATTCAAAAGCGACTTGAAACCTTCGGGTCCGATTTATACACCCTTGAAAGAGATGAAATTAGGAGGGAGATGAAGAATAAGCACCAAATCCCAAGCACCAAATGACAAATAGTTCCCAATGACGGAAATTCAAAATGCGAAAGAAAAAACCGTTCGGCCGTTCGGTATTAAAATTTGGAATTTATTTGGGATTTGTAATTTGGAGCCCGGAATTTGCCCCGCTTACGCGGGAGAGGGGGATTCGATGACAAAAGGGGAAACGAAAGCCGAGACGAAGGTAGATTCGAGTAAAGGCAAGGCTGTGGAATTAGCCGTCACCCAGATCGAAAGGCAGTACGGGAAAGGCGCCATCATGAAATTGGGTGCGGATGCAGTGCTCGGAGAGATTCCCATCATCTCCACAGGTTCCCTCTCCTTAGATCTTGCCCTAGGGGTTGGAGGATTGCCAAAAGGACGGGTGGTGGAGATTTTCGGCCCCGAGGCCTCGGGCAAGACGACCTTAGCACTCCATGTCGTTTCGGAAGCGCAGAAGAAGGGAGGGGTTGCTGCATTCATTGATGCAGAACATGCCTTGGATGTTCAGTACGCAAAGAAGTTGGGTGTTAAAATCGACGATCTTCTCATCTCCCAGCCCGACACCGGAGAACAGGCATTGGAGATTACAGAGATTCTGGTTCGGAGTGGCGCCGTGGATGTGATCGTCGTCGACTCGGTCGCCGCCCTGGTTCCCAAAGCGGAAATTGAAGGAGATATGGGCGACGCCCATATGGGGCTTCAGGCCAGGCTGATGTCTCAGGCCCTGAGAAAATTGACGGCCACGATTAGCAAGTCGAATACGATCGTGGTCTTCGTCAACCAGATTCGAATGAAAATCGGGATCATGTTCGGAAATCCGGAGACGACCACCGGAGGCAATGCCCTCAAGTTTTACTCCTCGGTCCGGCTCGACATTCGACGAATTGCTTCCATCAAGCAGGGCCAGGACGTGATCGGGAGTCGCACAAGGGTTCGTGTGGTGAAGAATAAGGTGGCCCCTCCGTTCAAAGAGGTAGAGTTCGACCTGATTCACGGAGAGGGTATTTCAAGGGAGGGAGATGTCCTCGACCTGGCTGCGGAAAAGAATATCGTTGAGAAGAGCGGAACCTGGTATACCTACAGCGGCCAACGCATCGGTCAGGGGAGGGAGAACGCAAAGCAGTTCCTAAAAGAGAATCCGAAGGTCCTGGACCAGATGGAGAAAGAACTCCTTGAAAACTTTCGCATTGCCAAAGCGGGATCGATAGGATGAGATCAGAAAGGAGTAGAAGATGGATTTGAATCAGATCCTTTTGGAAGCCCTTTCCCAGGAAGCCTCTGACGTTCATATCAAGGAAGGGGCTCCCCCGATCTTCAGGGTGAACGGAACCCTGAGACCCTGGAACCAGTCGAAACCCTTCGATCATAATGATTTGTCGAAGATGGCTTTCGGTCTGATGAACGATTGGCAGAAGGAGCGGTTTATCAAGAATCGCGAAGTGGATATGGGTTATGAGGTCTACGGCATGGGGCGATTTAGAGTCAATGTCTTCCAGCAGAGAGGAAAGCTCAGGATTGCCCTTCGCATCGTGCCTTATCAGATCAAGGGCTTGCAGGAGCTCCATCTCCCTACTGTGCTCAGAAGCATTTCTCTTGAGCAGAGGGGTCTCATTCTCGTGACAGGGACAACCGGAAGCGGAAAGTCCACGACCCTTGCCGCGATGATTGATATCATCAACAATGAACGAAATTGCCACATCATCACTATTGAAGATCCCATTGAATTTATCCACGAAGACAAGAAATCGATCGTGGATCAGAGGGAGATCGGCTCAGACACCAGCACGTTTTCCAGTGCCTTAAGAGTGGCCCTCCGGCAGGACCCGGATGTGATCTTGGTGGGGGAGATGAGGGATTTTGAGACGATCGAAACAGCCTTGACCGCTGCGGAGACAGGGCATTTGGTCCTGTCGACGCTCCACACATTAAACGCCACGGAGACGATCACTCGAATCATCTCCGTCTTTCCCCCGTATCATCAAAAACAGGTGAGGCTTCAGCTCTCGGGTGTTCTAAAAGGTGTGATCTCCCAAAGGTTGGTGCCCAGGGTGGATGGAATGGGAAGAGTCCCTGCGGTGGAAGTCCTGGTCTCCACAGCAAGGGTGAGGGAGTGCATCGTGGAGAAGGATAAGACCAATGAGATTAATGACGCCATCGCCCGAGGGTCCACCAGCTACGGAATGCAATCCTTCGATCAGTCACTGATGTATTTAATGAAGGAAAGGTTGGTGACTTATGATGAAGCCCTCAAACACTGCACCAATCCGGATGACTTTGCTCTAAGGGTAAAGGGAATTCTCGCCGCGAGCGACGCCGGTTGGGAAGATTTCGAGATGCTGGAGAAAGAGAAGGAGATGGTTAAAGAGGAAGAGAAGAAGTCGAAGGTCGCGAGGCCCTTGGATTCAAAAACGGATGGCCGAAGGGGAACAGGTTTTAAACAATGACCTCTGACGAGATTCGAAGGGCCTTTCTCAATTACTTTGAGGAGAGGGGACACCGGATTGTTCGAAGCTCCTCATTGATTCCCCAAAACGATCCCACCCTGCTTTTCACCAATGCCGGAATGGTCCAATTCAAAAGTGTTTTTTTAGGCGAAGAGACCCGGGACTATAAACGGGCCGCGACGTCCCAAAAGTGTGTTCGTGCCGGCGGAAAGCATAATGATTTAGAGATCGTTGGAAAAACGGCCCGGCACCACACCTTCTTTGAGATGTTAGGGAACTTCTCCTTTGGGGACTATTTCAAGAAAGAGGCGATTCAAATGGGATGGGATCTCCTCATGCGCCAATGGGGGTTACCTGCGAAGAAGATGTGGATCACCATCTATTTAGACGATGATGAAGCCTTTCGCCTCTGGAGAGCAGTTGGGGTTCCGGGAGATCGAATTGTCCGGTTAGGGGAAAAAGACAATTTCTGGGCGATGGGTGAGACAGGGCCCTGCGGCCCTTGTTCGGAGATCGTGATTGATCAAGGCGAGGACGTCGGTTGCGGCCGCCCCGACTGTCGCGTGGGATGCGATTGCGACCGATTCCTGGAGCTCTGGAACCTCGTCTTCATGCAATTCAATCGTGATTCAGAGGGTAAGCTCCAGCCTCTGGCCAAACCCTGTATCGATACCGGCATGGGTCTGGAAAGGATTTCTGCCGTCCTTCAAGGGGTGAAAAGCAACTACGAGACCGATCTTTTTACCCCGCTCTTTAAAGAGATCGAGCGGATCGGCCATGTTTCTTACGGACAGGATGGCCGAACCGATACCTCCCTTCGAGTGATCGCTGATCACAGCCGGGCAACTACCTTTCTGATCAGCGATGGCGTTCTTCCTTCCAACGAAGGCCGAGGATACGTCCTTCGCCGGATCATGAGAAGGGCAATGCGCCATGGAAGGATGCTCGGAATGGATGGTCCTTTTCTCTATCGGACTGTTTCCAAAGTGGTGGATCTGATGAAAGGGGCTTATCCGGAGCTACGGGAGACGGAAGCCTTCATTTCCAAGGTCATCCAAAATGAGGAAGAGCGTTTTTCTGAGACCCTCGATTCAGGGCTGAAAATTCTGCGAGAGGAGTTGGAAAAACTTGAGAAGGAAGGCAAAGCGATTCTCTCCGGAGAGATAGCCTTCAGGCTTTATGACACATTCGGATTCCCTCTCGACCTGACTGCGGAAATCCTTGAGGAGAGAGGGATGGGTTTTGACGAATCTGGCTTCAGGGCCCAGATGGAGGAACAGAAGCAGAAGAGCAAGCAGGCGTGGCAGGGGATCGGTGAAGGAAAGACAAAGGAGATCTACCGACGGTTGGCGAACGAAGGGACGAGGACGACATTTTTAGGATACGAAGAAACCCAGTCTGAATCAAGGGTCCTGAGATTGATCAAAGGGGATGAAATCGTCCCCTTTGCAGTAGAAGGGGATGAGATCGAAGTCGTCACGGAGAAGACCCCTTTTTACGGAGAAGCAGGCGGCCAGGTAGGGGATCGAGGCGTGATCTTTCATGAAGAATTCTCATTGGAAGTGGAGAATACCCTCAAGCCTATGGAGGAGTTGATCATCCATCAGGCGAAGGTAAAGAGAGGAAGGGTGAAAGAAGGGATATCGGCCGTTCTTCGGGTGGACCAGGAACGCCGAAAAGCGATTACCCTGAACCATACAGGCACCCATCTTCTTCAGGCCGTGTTGAGAGAAGTTTTAGGAGACCATGTCCATCAAGCAGGCTCCCTCGTTTCACCCGAGCGGTTGAGGTTCGACTTTACGCATTTCACTTCAATGAAAGAGGAAGAGATCGAGCTTGTGGAGGCATTGGTCAATCAGAAGATTCGAGAGAACCTAAGATTAGAGACGAAAATCATGAATGTGGAAGAAGCTCTCCAAACGGGAGCGATGGCTCTGTTTGGAGAAAAGTACGGTGAGAAAGTCAGGGTGGTGACGGTCTCGGATTTCAGTGTGGAACTCTGCGGAGGAACCCACAGTTCGAGGACGGGCGACATTGGCCTTTTTAAAATTGTGAGCGAATCGGGGGTCGCCGCAGGGGTGAGAAGGATCGAGGCCCTGACCGGGGAAGGGGCTTACCGATTCGTTAAGGAAGAGGAGAGGGAACTCTGGGAGATCGCTTCCTCTCTCAAGTCTGTTCCCGGCGGACTTTCCTCAAAGATAGAGCGGTTGCTTGAGAGGCAGAGGGAATTGGAAAGGGAGCTTTCTTCTTTTCAGGATAAGGTGTCCCATCAGGAGCTCTCGAACCTTCTTCCTTTTGTCAAAGAGATCAGAGGCGTAAAACTCTTATCAGCCAAGGTGGACGGGAAGGACGCCAGGCGAATGAGAGAGTTCGTGGACCAGTTGAAGGGAAAGATTGGGTCGGGCATCATTCTTCTCGGAGGTCAGAGCCAGGATAAGGTTTCCTTGGTCATGGGGGTGACTTCGGACCTCACCCACCGTTTCAACGCCAATGAGTTGATAAAAAAGGTTGCCCTTCGTATTGGAGGGACCGGAGGCGGTCGCCCTGATTTTGCGCAGGCAGGAGGGACCGATTCAGAAAAACTGGACGAGGCGCTTAAGGCAATTGAGGATCTCATTTAAATCCTTGAACGGGCAACATCATCCCCCCACCCCGCTTGATGAAAGGGGGCCGAGGGGGATTTTTTTATTAGGCAAAACTGCAGGATTTAAGGGGTCAGGGAGCCGAGGATAAGAAAGTAGAAAATAGAGGGTAGAAAGTGGTCAAACCACACTCCACCTTCAACTTTCCACCTTCAAACCCTGAAACCCATGAATCCTCGAATCTTTTTAACCTGGTGAGGTTTAAGGAAATCATGACACGGGTGAGGACACGATTTGCACCCAGCCCGACGGGCGACCTCCATATTGGAGGAGCACGAACCGCGTTGTTCAATTGGCTCCTGGCGCGCCATGAAAAAGGGGTCTTCATCCTTCGTATCGAGGACACCGATGCGGCGCGGTCCACCCAGGAATCAATCCAAGTGATCTTGGATGCCATGACTTGGCTGGGGATGGATTGGGATGATGGGCCATTTTATCAGACCCAACGAGTTTCATCCTATCAGGAGGCCGCAGAGAAACTCTTGAAAGAGGGGAAGGCTTACCGATGTTACTGTACGCCGGAGGAATTGGAGGTAAAGCGGGAAGCTGCCCTGAGGGCCGGGATCAAGCCCAAGTACGATCGAACTTGTCTGAATCGAAAATCCTTTCCTCCCGGAAGGCCCTCTGCCATCCGCTTCCTCTCCCCGGATGAAGGGAAGACAGCGGTGGAGGATCTGATTCAAGGTCATGTTGAATTTGACAATACGGAATTGGATGACCTGATCATCCTGAGAAGTGACGGGCTCCCTACTTATAATTTTTCGGTGGTGGTGGATGATGCCACCATGGGAATCACGCATGTCATCCGAGGAAACGACCATCTGAACAACACCCCCCGCCAAATTCAGATTTACCAAGCCCTGGGTTACCCCATCCCCCAATTCGGCCATGTCCCGATGATCCTCGGTCCGGATAAGAAAAAGCTTTCTAAACGACATGGGGCACAGTCGGTCATGGAGTATAAGAAGCTGGGCTATCTTCCTCAAGCCGTCGTCAACTACTTGGTCCGCTTGGGATGGTCCTATGGCGATCAGGAAGAATTCGCCCGTGAGGAGTTGATTGAGAAATTTAGCTTGGAGGCAGTGGGGAGGTCTGCCGCGGCGATCAATCCTGGGAAATTGGATTGGCTCAATTCGCAGTATATCAAGAGATTAGAATTGGATCAGCTGGTTCAAGGGGTTCGACCTTTTATTGAAGCCAAGGGGTACTCGAACATCGATCCCGATCTTTTAAGAAAAGCCGTTCTTTCTCTCAGAGAGAGAGTGAAGACCTTGGTGGAGATGGCGGACCAGTCAGAATTTTACTTCTGTGAAGAGATCGCTTATGATGAGAAGGCTGCGGGAAAATTTTTGAGCAATGAGGCGGTTCCGATGTTCAAGCAGGTGATCACCGCTCTCTTAAAGGAAGGGGTTTTGGAAAAAGAGAATGCTCATCGGCTGGTTCAACAATTGGCTGAAACGCGAGCAGAGCCTCTGGTAAAGATTGCCCAGCCGATTCGAGTGGCCTTGACCGGTGGAAGCGTCAGTCCTCCCATCGATGAGGTGATGGAGGTTCTGGGCAAGGATAGGGTGATTCAAAGACTCAAAAAGGCAATAGAAAAAATAGGTTAAGGTTCTCAAAGGGTCATCGTCAAAGTAAAGAATGCGACTGATGTCAATTTTGGTTAAATTATGGAATCAGGTTAAGATTTGGACTTTCTAAACCCCAACCTCAACCTGTTTAGGATGGATTATGAAACTCAAATCACTTGAGGCGATTGGATTCAAGTCGTTCGTAGATCGCCTTCATCTCACCTTTCCGGGCGGAATCACGACGATCGTGGGTCCCAACGGTTGCGGGAAGTCAAATTTCGTGGATGCGGTGCTCTGGGCCATTGGCGAGCGGAGTGCCAAACACTTACGCGGAAGGTTGATGGAGGATGTCATTTTCAACGGAACGGACGGCAGAAAACCTTTGGGGAT
>DASPPQ010000184.1:0-40260 GCA_035625415.1 Thermodesulfobacteriota bacterium | reverse complement strand
CGTCCAGGCTTGTTTCTTGTCTTTCAGTTTCTTCTCCATTTTTTTGGCCGTGACACGCAATTTTTTCCATTCCACCTCAAGGGTTTTCAGGGCTGTCTTCGCCTGACCGGCAACGGCCTCCTTTCCGGCTTCAACGGCTCCGGCCGCCTTTTCAAAACCAGCCTTGGCATCGATATAGCTCTCTTTCGCTTCCCTGTACTTCTTCTCTTTCATCTGGGATTCTGCGGTATCCCATACCTTATTGGCAGCTTCCAGATCCGAAGAGGCGTATTTATCCGCGCCGGCTGAGAGAGCGGCATCCATTGCTTTCTTGGCAGCCTCTTTTTCTGCTTCGGGTGGTTTTGAACAACTCACCAATACCATTCCCAGAGCAAAAACCACCCATACGAATCCCGATAACTTGGTCATTCTCATAAGCCAATTCCCTCCTCCGATGATGTTTGATAAAAACTTGACAACTATAAATGAAGTTCTTCCGCATGGCAATAGTCGAGCGCAAGGGCTTTGTCATAAGGATTTGACCCCATTTACTCCCCCTCAGAGTTTCGGCTGAAAACCTTCCAGGTGACCTATCATGGCAAGATCTCCATACCGTGATTTGTGTTGCCGTGCCCATAGCTCGAATGTATAATTGTTACAAACAACATTTGGGCAACAACCCGTAAAGATTTGACCCCATTTCTTCGAGACACACAACATTCCCGAAAGGAGATGAATATGGACCTGCATGAAGTAATGGCAAAGAGGAGAACAATTCGCATTTTTAAGAAGAAAGCTTCGGAAGGACAGCTCAAGAAAATTATTCTGGCGGGCACCCAGGCGCCCTCGGCCGGAAATTCCCAGCCCTGGGAGTTCATCATTATTGATGATCAAAAGACAATCGATCAAATTGCGGAACGAAAGTATCAGCTTAGCTTAACCATGCCTCCGCGTGCTGGAGAAGGACAGGATAAAGTTAAGGAGAGGGCGGTCGGTCAGAGGAAATCATTCGAGAATGCGAGTGCCGTTGCAGTCTGCCATCAGAAAGGAGCAGCGGCAAGTGCATGGCTTTGCATCGAAAATATGTCTTTGGTTGCGGTTGCCGATGGATTGGGAAGTGGGATCGTGGTCTTTTGGGGGGAGCAGGAAAAGGAGGTTAAAAAAATCCTTGCTATTCCAGAAGATTATGAGCTAGCTGCCGTTCTGAAGATCGGGGAACCGGGGGAGAAACCCTCTCCCCCTCCGAAGCGGCCCGAATTCAGTTGGTTACACAGCAACAGGTTTTAAGAAATTGCAGAGCAGGTAACTGGGCCAAATCTTTACGGGCCGTTGCTCAAAAAAATATCTGAAAATTTAAATTTCAATGAATGGTAGTCGAGAGTAGATAAAACCCAATCGCACCATTTGTCCGATTTCTGAGTTCACCAGCTCCTTAAAATCTAAAAAAGGGCCTAATCTCCCTTGCGATAGCTCCTTTGGTCTGCTCCATCTGTTATGCTTCGTGAATAATATTCCTTACGCCAAGCTCCACGGTGTTTTTAGTTTTAATTCCGCAATCCGAAATCCCCATTTGCAATGACAACCCTTTCTATAAATGATCTATTCTCTCCCAACACCGCGTCTCCTCATCTTCCCATCTGCATTTTTATGAATGACACCCACCGATCTCGCTTACTCCGGACTTTAACGTGATCTTATCCGGATCGGACTGCCAGGGCCAAAGCACAGCGTATATCACTCGATCCCCCTCTCGCCTATAGAAAAAGGATTGCCCATTCCGCACACCCCCCAGAGAATCAACCAATTCTTGAATTTCTTTCGGCAGATGTTCTCCTTTTCTGGATTCCTTGACGGCGAGGCCGATATGTTTTTCTAATAAAGAATTGAGCAATGCGAGGTCTTTCTTATGAAGCACTGCTTCGAGATATTCCAACCCTTGTGAGTTCGCTCTAATTTCCAGGCTAAGAGTTTGCTTTATCTCTTCAATCAGGCTCATCGCTTTCGTCCTCTCAAGAAACGGAAATCCATCCCCCAGGATACTCGAACGAGACCCGATCCCGGCGGCCTCTTTCCAACGTCGATTCAACACGGATGATTTGTAATGCAACCCTTGTGTCAAAGTCCAAGATAAGCTTTGCGGACATTGCTATTTGCTAAGAGCTCGCTTCCAGAACCTGAAAGCGCAATCCTGCCCAGCTCCATCACAAAGCCTCTGTGAGCAAGGGTCAACGCATGTTGAGTATTCTGTTCCACAAGAAGAACAGTGACGCCGAGTCGATTAATCTCTGTGATCACGCCAAAGACTCCCTCCACCAAAATCGGAGCCAGTCCCAGCGAAGGTTCGTCCAGCATGAGTAGCTTTGGCCCTGCCATCAGGCCCCGGCCGATCGCAACCATTTGCTGTTCTCCTCCGGATAATGTCCCGGCAATCTGCTTCTGACGCTCCCTGAGTACAGGGAACACGCCAAAAACCCGCTCCAGTCCTTCTGGGCGTTCGGATTGAGGAACGGTGAAGGCACCCATCAAGAGATTCTCGATCACGGTCATCTCAGGGAAAAGTTTTCTTCCCTCGGGAACGTGGACAACTCCGTGTCTCACAATGTCCGGTGGGGACGCCTCCTCAATATGCTCGCCGTCGTAAGTCATGGAGCCAGACCGTTTTCGGAGGAGTCCAGAAACGGTCTTCAATAACGTTGTCTTGCCGGCACCGTTGGCTCCCACCAAGGCGACAATCTCGCCATCGGGAACCTCGAGCGTCACATCCCAGAGGGCCTGAACTTTTCCGTAAGCAACCTGAAGTTTCTCAACAGCCAGCATCGGATTAGCTTTTCTTCGATCCCAGGTAAGCAGCGATCACATTGGGATTCTGTACAATTTCTCCCGGAGGGGCGTCTGCGATTTTTTCACCTTGATTGATGACCACGACGCGGTTCGAACTATTCATGATGGCCTTCAGCACATGTTCAACCCAGATGATCGTCACTCCCCTCTTGCAAATATCGCGGACCAGTCCCGAGGCTTGCTCAATTTCCGTCGCGTTCAAACCGCCCATCGGCTCGTCCAATAAGAGCAGCTTGGGTTGTGTTGCCAGGGCCCTTGCGATCTCCAGCCTCTTCTGCTCGCTGAGCGTTAGATCAACGGCTAAGGCAGAAATTTTTGATCCGAGTCCCATCCTCTCAAGAACCTGGCGGGCCTGGGATTCCGCTTGCGAACGCGATGGAAATCTCAAAAAAGCGGCCAGAGTCACATTCTCCAGTACGGTCAGCTTCTTGAAAGGTTTCACAATCTGAAAGGTACGGGCAACGCCCTTTCGCGTGACCGCATACGACTTCATCCCAGCGATGCTTTCTCCGTCCAAAAGGATCTGACCTCTTGTGGGATGGATGAAGCCAGCGATGAGATTAAAAGCCGTCGTCTTTCCCGCCCCATTGGGCCCGATGAGACCAAGGATTTCTCCCGGCCGGACTTCGAAGGAAAGATCGTGCACCGCTCTTAAACCACCGAAATATTTTGTCAGTCCTTTGACAGTCAGCAAACCCATATCCATTGTCCGTTAAGAAAGCTGGGTTCTAAACCAGAGACGCAATCGCCCCCAAATGCCGTCTGGCAAATAACGGATGACGATCATCATCATGAGACCATAAAAGATCAAGTGGCCCACCAGAAAAATCTGCCGGAAGGTCTCGCCAAAAGTGACCAGGACGATGGCTCCGATGAGCGGACCCGCCACCGTGGTCAAACCGCCCACCACCGCAATAAAGACCATTTCGACGGAAAGGGCGATCGAAAACACAGCGTCCGGATCGATGTAATGGAAGTACATCGCGTAAAAACCACCCGCCACTCCGGCGAAAAATGCTGAGAGCGATAAAGCGGTGACTCTCGTTTGAACCGTATTAATTCCGATCGCTTCTGCACTATCAATGTCTTCCCTGATGGCTAGCGAATAGGCTCCCAGCCTCGTTCTGGACATCATATAAGTTGCCGCAAAAGCGGCCAGCGCAATCACAGCAATGATGTAATAAAAAGGAACTTTGTTCTCCCAGTCGACCGACCTTCCCCAGAAGGTCACATCGGGAAGTGTCGTGATGAGCAAACCCACCGGGCCATTTGTCAAGGATTCCCAATTGAGCGCCACCAGCCGGATGATCTCCGCCACAGCAAGGGTGGAAAGGGCGAAATACGGTCCCCGTAACCTGAAACAGATGAAGCCGATCGGCAAGGCGATGAGCGCTGCCACCAACCCTCCAACCGGAATTCCATACCAAGGAGCAATTCCCAGTTTGAGGAATAGAATCATCGTCGTATAGGCACCCGCCCCAAGAAATGTCGAATGGCCGAAGGAGACCTGACCGGTAAAACCGCCAAGGATGTTCCACGATGCTCCTAATACGGTCCACATCAGCACCATGATCATCAAATGGATAAAAAAGGGAGCAGACACAATCCGTGGAGCTGCTAAAAGAAGGAGGATAGCAAGAGGGATAATACTCTTTTTCATGATTTACCAATTCCAAAAAGTCCCGACGGCCTAAATAACAAGACGAGTAAGAAGATCACCAATCCAATGCCATCTTTGTAAGGAACTGAAACATAAACGGCACCGAGGGATTCGACCACGCCCAATAACAGGCCTCCGGCAATCGCTCCCGGTACAGAACCCAGTCCACCCAGAACCACAATCACAAAACATTTGGCGACCAGAATCTCACCAACGGTTGGATAGAGATATAAAGAAGGCGCCAAAAGCGCACCTGCAGCGCAAGCCAGTGCCGTTCCAAGAGCAAAAGTGATGATCGCCGTGCGGTCGACATTCACGCCCATCAATGCAGCGGCCTCTGGCTCCTGACTCGTTGCCCGGATGGCTCTTCCGGTATCCGTACGGACAAGAAACCAATAAAGAGCGACCGTAATCAGGATCGCCATTCCAAAGGCAATGGCGAGTGGAATGGGGACAGATATCCCGAAGGGACGAAGCGGCATGATGGCATACTTTAGTTTGATGGTTCGGTAGTCGCCGGTCCCAACCAAAAGTACCAGATTGGCAATAAAAAGAGACAATCCTGCGGTGTAAAGCAGCGTGTTCAATTCCCCCGCGGGTACAATATTCTTGAGCAAAAATCGGTATATGAAAACACCGATAAAAAATGCTACAGGAATCCAAATGATGATGGATAAAAAGGGATCGATCTTCAAAAAAGTAACGGATAGAAAGGCTCCGTACATCCCAAGCATGACCATGTCGCCATGGGCCATGTTAATGATACGCATGACACCGAAGATCACGGTGAGTCCAACGCCGATCATGGCATAGAGCGAACCCGTAAGAAGGCCACTCACGATACTTTGAGCAAAAGTCTCCATCAGGCTTCACCATCTTATGTGCACGCCCCTAAACCCAAGGGCGTGCACCGTCACTTAAATATTAACGTTTCACGGTTGGGTCAGGAAACACATAATCTATCTCTGCATTGGCCTTTGGATAGACATTGAGAAGTTTGCCGCCTCGCCATTGGGCAAGAACGGAATGACTCGGTGAATAGATATTCTGGTTTGTATATTGATCTCCTAACGGGCCTTTATAGTTGCCGAACTTTACCCTGCCGAAAACAGTCGCCATGTCGGTTTTGAGAAGGGCCTGACGAATAGCCTCATGGTCTTCTTCAAGTTTCCCGGTCAGTTTTGCACGGTTAAAAGCATCCGCAAGAATATAGATGACCGAATATCCCTCAACTTCATGTTCTTTCGGATAGAAATTATATTTATCATAAAACTTCTTGTAGAACGCCTTGGTCGCTGGATCATTGGGATTTCCTGACCAGGCAGCAGAAGAGAACACATTTTCACTGAGTGGTCCCAGTTCGGTGGCAATATCAGCAACCCCAAATCCACCCCCGAATCCCACGAAAGCACGAGGGGCTACCCCAATCTCCTTGGCCTGGCGGGTGAGCAAGATCGCGTCCGTCGTGGAAACGGCGACCATCAGCAGAAAATCAGGATTTTGTGCTTTGATCTTAGTCATCAGGGGTTTAAAATCGAGCGTATTCACCGGATAGGCCTCATCATTGACAATGGGCACGTTCTTCGATTTGAGGAAGACCATGGCGGAATTGGCGATCGTTTTTCCAAACACCGTATTGTCATATACGACCGCAGCAGATGTTGGCATCGCCCCTGGCACTTCGCTGATGAATTTGTTGAAGGCTTGGGGGTAGATCGATCCGGTCGGGTTGTTGCGGAACACCCATTCAAACCCCTTTGCGCTGATGATGTCCGCAGAAGGGTGATCCACCACGTAAGGAGTCTTAAGACGCTGTGCCACTGACGCGATTTCAACAGCTTGACCGGAGGCTCGTCCTCCAGTGAGGGCAAGGACTTTGTACTGGGTGATCAATTTTTCAGTGACGGTAGCCGCCAGGGGGTTTTTGGCCTGATGGTCTTCAATGATGACTTCAATCTTCTTACCCTTGATACCCCCTTTTGCATTAATCTCTCCCAGAGCCATATCATAGGCTTTCTTAAATTTGCTCCCAAAGGGCGCGTCTGGTCCGGTCATCGGCTGAGGAGCGCCAATCTTAAGTGTATCCTGGGCAGACGACGGAATCACCATGAGAGCTAAAAACAAACCAGCCATCAAAAATACAAGAGACTTACGCATAGAAACCTCCTTTTTCTGTAAGATTTGAGAATGGAAACAAAACCTGAATGAAACTGACTCCACCCCATATTTACCGCTTGCTTCCCTCCTTTCTTCCAAAAAATTCATACCTCCTCGAAAAAATGGGAATCGATTCTTTCTGAATACTGCATATTTGTCGGGAACAATTAGATGAAGGGCGTGAAGAGAAACGACATGCGCAGCTTTATTCAAAGCGGAAACTCTCTTGCCTTCATGCCTTCTGAAAAGACGTTGCTGTCGTCTCGCTATCACAGGCTTAAAATGCAAATTGGAGCATTTCAGCACAAATCCCCCATAGTTAGGGGGCAGGATCAAAAGCAATCTGAATAGTACTCTATCTAGAATTTTCTTCAGCATTGAGATCGTTTAGGCCAGCTCTCCATAACTGGTGAAAAAGATTATCTAGCGATCATAGACAGAGTCTTCGCCGTTTATGACGCGTTATCATATACATATTTTTAGATTATTGGAAGTGAATGTTTACTCTCTCTTAAGCTCCTGCCTTTGCCAAAGTTCAATGAAAATCTCCTTCGGTCGACCGATCCATCTCATTTTTCAATCTCTCCTACAAGCCTTTTTCCATATTCTTGGCATCTCTTCTCAATATTTTCATCACTTTCACCATCCACCCGCAGGATGCCCTCGATCACATTCATTCCGTGGTGAAACCCGAGAGCGACCTCAAGCATCTTCAAACAATCCTTCCCATTTAGACATCGGCTTCTTTCTGTCGTCCGTGTCCGATAGCCCTTTTGAGGGGTCCCAGCACCGCAAGCATGCCGAACCCCGCCCCGAATGCCAGCAGGGAGAGTATGGCAAAAAACTCCTGCTTTGACATCTTCTCCCAGAACGTACCCAGATAGCCTGATAGATAGTTACCGGCAAAGCTTGACAGAAACCACATGCCCATGAGCATCGAGACCATGCGGGCTGGTGCAAGCTTAGTCACGAGCGAAAGGCCGACAGGAGACAGAAAGAGTTCACCGATGGTGAGGATACCCACACACGCAGCAAGCCACCATAGGCTCACGCTTTGCCGCTCTCCTGAGACGTGTGCAGCAAAAATCATGACGATGAAGGAGCTACCCAGCAGCATACATCCGATCGCCATCTTGGCGACGCTGGAAGGCTCGCTGCCCCGCTTTGCCTGCCAGGACCAGAAGCGATTGAGGGCCGGCGTCATAAGAATAATCATTGCAGGGTTGAAAGCCTGGAACCAGGAGGCCGGCATCTCCCATCTCAAAACGTGACGGTTCGTATTCACGGCAGCCCAGAGCGCAAGCGTGTTACCTTGCTGCTCGTACACTCCCCAAAAAATGATCGTGAACATCATCAGCACCACGAGTCCAAGTATCTTGTTTCGGTCATCCCGGCTCAGAGCCTCACGTTCCAGAACGTGGCCTGAAGTTCGCCTTGTGAAGTCGTCTGGCGCCAGATGCTTCTGACCTACAAGATAGATGACAAGGCCGGCCACCATGCCCACCCCGGCAGCACTAAAGCCATAATGCCAGCCGTAGACCTCGCCAAGGGTGCCGCAGACAAGAGGTGAAAAGAACGCTCCGAGGTTGATGCCAAGGTAAAAAATGGTGAACGCACGGTCACGCCGGTGATCGGCCTGAAAGTAAAGAGCGCCGACCTGCGTAGAAATGTTCGGCTTGAAGGCACCGTTTCCAAGAATCAGGAACAGCAGGGCTGGAAAAAACAGGCTCTCGAGAACCATAAGAAAGTGCCCAATGGCCATGAGCACCGCTCCCACGATAACGGTGCGCCGCTGCCCCAAAACCCGGTCAGCGAGCAGCCCACCGAAGAAGGGCGTGAAATAGACAAACCCCGTATACAGGCCGTAAATTTGAGACGCTCGCTCCTGGGTGAACAGAAGATGTTGGATCATGTAGTATACGAGAAGCGCCCTCATGCCGTAATAAGAGAACCGCTCCCACATTTCTGTGAAGAAAAGAAAGTACAATCCCTTGGGATGACGGTGTTGCATGGTTCTTGGTTACCACCTAATTAACCTTCTCCAACAGATTCGTATCCCCTTTTATGGATGACATCTGAATTCTTACCAAACTCAAGGATAAAGAGTTGCCGCATCTACACCGACACACCAAATTTCAATTTCTCAAGCCTGACCCCGAGTCCCTGTTCAGATGGGGAAGAGTCTGGCACGGGGGACATTGGAGGTACCACCGTTAAGTTCAATCTCTCAAGGCCGACCCTAGGATCTTTCCCCGGGTTTACTCTACTTGTCGAATAACAGGATGGTCTTCCACCTTGTGGGGACAGGCCAGTTGGCTCTGGATCCACGGGAGAGCTTAGAGCACCTACCGGGAAGACTTGTATCTTTCCGGATCTCACGTTGGGCAGATGGCAGATGCCAGCTCCGCAGCAGACAGCAAGTACAACACCGGCACCTATGGAATCGGGCTGCGGATCACTTACAATCTCTGACCCTCTTTATCTCCCAATAATCTTATTGTCTCCGGGTATCCGTTTCTCCCTATCTGCCTTTGAGTCTCTCTCTCTCCGCGTCCCAAGTGTTTTTCCCTCATCCCCCCATCCCCGTGTCGCCGTTTGTCGCGGTCATACCAAGTTGATAAGCAGGCTTGAAATATTCAAGAATCTCACGCCAATTACTTTCATCCCGAGCACTCTCCCGGTGGCACTCACCCACGATAATGAGATCGAAAAATTCGGGAGCATATTCTTTGTAAAGACCCGGACGTCGCTCATCCTTGGCTATAGACTGATAAGTTGAAAAGTAAATCTCCCGGCTTTTGTGGCTACACCATTCTCTATCTTCCAGCGGGCATCTCCAAACGGAGCGAGGTCCTTATCTTTGGGATCATCAACTAGGATGTTTCGGTCAGCCAAATAGAGTATTTTAGGACGCCTTTATTTCCCGCTCTTATTCCATCGTGTATTCCAAAGCTTCCAACAAACCTGGAAGGCAGCGAGTGTTTTCCCAGTTCCCGTCGCCATTGTCAGCAAAATTCGAGGTTTACCCTGGAAGATTGCTTGGACTGTACGATTAATTGCAATCTCTTGATAATAGCGAGGCGTCTTTCCGGTTTGGATGTATGAAGGAGTGAGGAGATGTTTTTCTGAATCGCCTTTTCACATCATGCATCTTACCACTCCCACCACTGAGGTTGCCTTACTATATCAAGAACGTGTCCGTGCCCGTGATTCGTGTCCGTAAGAAAGGCATAGAGCATAGCGTATGGAGCATAGCGTAAACATCCAACGGTAAAGTGCCCGGCTACGCCAAGAGGCTTCGGCGGGTGAACCTGCCTACGCCGTTCCGTGATAGGTTCAGGGCCTGCCGGTAGACAGGGATTGCGGAATAATTCTCAAAAATAGCTACTAAACTTTAGTTATTCATGCAAAAAAGCAAGTCTTCTGCGATTATTCTTCAGGCTTCGTCACAATGACGCGATACGTTACGGTACTTGTTTGGTGTGTTTTCCCATCTCGAATGTATTCAGCATAACAGTCTATTCTCTTTGAACCCGCAGAAAGATGAATCGGTACGCGGAAGTATGGAGGGGATCGGTAGATCACATCTTTTGCCTGAATATCGGCACAGGTTTGGCCGCGACCTGAGAAGCTGAAACAAGCTCTGCGAATTTCTGGTTTAAGGCCTGCCTCAAAATGAATCGTCGTCCAATAGGCTATGTCGGGTGAGAGGTTCCCGCTTTGAGGAGCATCCACACTTAATAATTTAATTTCGTACGTACCGGAGCACTCTCTTCTTGATCGGAATAAAGAAGATCCTTCCTCTCCTTCCGTGAGAGTAGCAAAAGAAGAAATGACCAAGAAAACAACGACCGTTATGAGAACATGAGCTAAAACAGACTTAATATTCATCGCCTCCCAGCAGAAATTAGTGTCAGTGTGAGTGTCTGTGACCGTAGCTAAATGATTTATTTCTCCCATGATAACGAATCACCTCTTGTGAAACAATCTCTGTTTCACTTCCACTAGGATTCCTCTGCGCAGGGTTAATACCGAGGTAACGAATAAGATTCCCATGATAAAATTCCATTGTTCGGTCCAAGCACTCAACAGATTTTTTAAGTAAACGAGAAGCATCGCCCCAAAAATTGGCCCGTAGAGTGTTCCGATCCCGCCGATGATGCTCATGATCACCACGTCCCCTGACGTCATGATGTTTAAGGTTTCGAGGGGAACGAAGTTAAGGTGTAAGGCATACAGGCCCCCTGCTAAGGCACCGAAGAAAGCGGAGATCAAAAAGGAGATGAGCTTAAAGTGATTCGTATTAAATCCGATGCTCTTTGCCCGGTCCTCGTTGCTTTTGAGAGATTGGAGTGCTCTTCCAAAGGGGGAACGGACGATTCTTAAGGCCAGGAAAAGGCAGAGAACAAAGAGCATCAAAACGAGATAATAGAGCCGGATTTCGGAATCCAAATGGATCGGACCGATCGAAGGTCTGGGTACCCCGTGGAGGCCGTTGTCCCCTCCGGTAAGACCAGACCATTTGAGTGCGATGAAGTAGAACATCTGGCAAAAAGCAAGCGTAACCATCACAAAGTAGATCCCCTTTACTCGGATACTCAAAAAGCCAACGACCAAGGCGATGACCAAACTCACAAAGATCCCGCCCAACAGGCCGACCAAAAGGGGTGCCTGAAGTTTAATCAGGATCAGGCCTGAACTGTAAGCTCCTGCCCCGAAGAAGATTGCGTGTCCGAAGGAGAGAAGGCCGGTATAACCGAAAAGAATGTCATATCCCATGGCGAATATGGCGAAGATCAGCATCTCGCTGGCAAGGGAATGGTGAGGGGTAAGAAAAGGTAAGAAAATAAACAGAGGAATCAGCCACACAAGGCACCATCTATTCTTTATAAGGCTCGGCATCCTCAATCTTCCCATCGGCTACTCAAAAAATTTAACTCGACCAAAAAACCCGCGAGGTCTCAGGAGAAGGACGGCCGCCATAAAAATGTAAATCAATGTGTTGGCCATGGGCGGCCAGAAGATGACACCCATCGTGATCAGTTCGCCAACGATAATGCCGCCCAGTATCGATCCGAAGATGCTACCCATCCCGCCGATGATCACCACAACGAAGGTTTCAGTTAATATTCCCATACCCATATAGGGGAATATATTCTGAAGCGGCGCAGCGAGCACTCCGGCCAACCCTGCAAGGCCTGCCCCCATTCCAAAGACCAATGTGAATATTTTGGAGATGTCTATTCCAAGCGCGTCAACCATCTCACTGTCGTCCGTGCCAGCCCGGATGATGGCTCCCAATTTTGTTTTACCCATGAAAAGCCAAATGCCAATGGCCAGGAACAAAGTGACACCTAATATAAAAAGGCGATATTTAGGAAAGAGCATGAAACCAAGGTCAATCGATCCAAGAAGCTCCTTCGGCGTGTTAAAGGGTTTGCCCATGGGTGAATAGATGATCTGAATTAATTCTTCGATAAAAATCATCAAACCAAATGTGAGGAGAAGATTGTAGAAATGAGGAAGATCGTAAAGTTTACGCAACAGGGTGGATTCCATCACGATTCCAATAAGAGCAACGATCAAAGGCGAGAGGATCACAGCCATCCAAAAGTTACCCGAGTAGACCTGGACCAATGTATACCCGCAGTAGGCGCCCAGCATATACAGAGCGCCGTGCGCAAAGTTGACAACTCCGAGCATCCCGAAGATAATGGTCAGGCCAAGGGACAATAAAATATAAAAGGACCCAAGGGCGAGGCCATTAAATAGTTGTATAAAGACAAATTGGATATCCATGGAATACCCGGGAGGGGAGAAGGAACTCCTCCCCTCCATCCGTTAGAACCCCCCGATCTTTCTACCAAAGAAACCTACGGGTGGGTTGGCCTCTTCAGCTGCCACGCTTCCTATGATTTCGAAATAATCTTCTTTCTCCTTAACGTCCGAAGCTTTCTTGACCTTCAGAAGATAGGACTTCGCCAGCTGAAGATGGTCCTCCGCCCGGACGAAACCCGGGTCTGCGAAAATATCCTTGAAGGTATGGTTGAGAAGGGCTTTGATCACCGGGATCTGTTCTTTCGTCCCAGCCCTTTTCACGGCCTCAAGATATTGCAGGGCGGCACTATAGCCTCCCGCTGCCATAAAAATAGGTCTGTCTCCATATCTCTCATAAAATTGATCGGCAAATTTCCGGACTCCCGGAATAGGAGCCACCCAGTTCCAGGACGCAGCGGTATAGTCGCCCTCGAAAATATCGATCCCGGCTCCCTTGATATCGACCTCAAAAAGAAGGGCATGAACGATTTTGGCCTTCTTTTTCAGACCATATTCTACAGCCGCCTTGGTGGAGTTCACCGCATCCTTTCCAACATTTAAGAGCACGAGGACATCCGGATTCGCTTTCGCAGCCTTCAAAATATAAGGACTGTAATCGGCCGTCCCCACGGCGACCATATCATTTCCAACATGTTCACCGCCTTTCTTTTTTAAAGCCGCTGTGAAGTATTTCAACAAATCATGCCCCCATGCATAGTCCGAGGTAATGGTGTACCACCGCTTTCCCAGATGCTCCGCTCCCCAGAGACCCACTGTGGTCGCAAGCATATAGTCGTTGTAATTCCACTTGATCGTATAGGGGTTACGGGCAATCAGGTCGCATGTTCCAGCATCCGTCGAGATGAACAGCTTCTTGTTCTTCGCGGCCTGATCAGAAACCCCCAAGGCTGCAGCACTGTTCGGACATCCAATGATCACATCTACCTTATCCTTTTCATAAAGCTCCTTTGCCCTCTCAACGGCTAATCCCGGACTGTAAGCGTGATCCTTGATAACCAGTTCGACCTTTTCTCCCAGAAGGGGTCCGTATCCCTCGATCAACATTTTGATCGCATCAGGCTCCCCTTTCCCGACAACCGCTAACGGCCCTGAAAGAACAGAAATCACACCTACCTTCACTGGATCTTTTGCTAGGGCATAAGGTGCGCGCAAAAGGAACAAGAAACATATCATGCCTATGATGATGATTTTACCTCTCATGTGCCATTCCTCCTTTCCCGTAGGCCTCTTTCCGAATGAAGACGAGATCTTTTCTCCCCTCGCCTAAAATCGACAAATAAGTTCCGCATCTCACCTACTTTCAGACGCCAAGATATCTTTCCTTAACCGCCTCATCCATGATGAATCTTTGTTGGTCCCCCGTATAAACAATCTCTCCGTTCGAGAGGATGTAATGCCTTTCTCCCACTCTCTCGGCAAACCGTGTGTTTTGCTCTACTAAGAGCATGGTGATCCCATTCTTTTTGATCCCTTGTAAAATCGACTCGATGCCTCGGACAAAAAGAGGAGCAAGACCTTCCGTGGGTTCATCTAAAAGAATGAGGGAGGCCTTGGTTCGTAGGATCCTGGCAATCGCGAGCATCTGCTGTTCGCCGCCGCTTAACTCAAAACCCTTGTGTCCCTGCCTCTCCTCCAGCCTTGGAAAGTATTCATAGATTTTCTTTAAACCCCACCCCTCTTCTCTTTTCTTAATGACCGGGAGATTCAAATTTTCCAGAACGGTCAGGCTCGGGAAGATTCGCCTGTCCTCCGGAACAAAACCAATTCCCAAGCGGGCAATTTGGTGTGGCTTGAGGCCGATAAGACGCTTTCCGT
This sequence comes from Thermodesulfobacteriota bacterium, assembly GCA_035625415.1. Classification (GTDB taxonomy): domain Bacteria; phylum Desulfobacterota; class BSN033; order BSN033; family UBA1163; genus UBA1163. The sequence goes on along the minus strand of DASPPQ010000184.1, from coordinate 25,970 downwards.
CAAACGATATATTTCCCTCCTTTGGAATAATCAATCCCATAATGCTCTTCATCGTTGTCGTCTTCCCGGCTCCATTCCTCCCCAATAATGTTGTGAGTTCTCCCTCTTTTACCCGAAGGCTAATGCCCTTGAGGATATGGCTTTCTTCGTAGTAAGCATGGAGATTACTGATGTCTAACAAATTAATATCCCCCAAGGTATGCTTCTTGGACTTTCGGATCCTTTTTGATCTTATCCGGACGGTCTTCCGCAATCACGGAGCCTTGATGGAGGACGGTGATTCTATCAGAAATGGATAATACCACGTCAATATTGTGCTCGATGAGGACGATGGTCACCGTATCCGCCACCTCCTTCACCAGTTTAGTGACCCTGGATATTTCTTCCCCGGTCAATCCGGATGCCGGTTCGTCCAAAAGGAGAAGGGCGGGGTCTATCGCTAGACCAATTCCAATATCAAGAATTCTCTTTTCACCGTGGGAAAGGTTGCGCGCTGGCATCGCCTTCTTATCCGCCAGCCCGATCCTTTGCAGAATTTGCACCGCTTTCTCCTCGAGTGGTCTCAGTCCACGCAGGGAAATAATAAAATTATAATTCGCCTTTGTCCGGGACTGTACGGCAATCCAAATATTTTCAAAGACCGTCAGATCCGGAAAAATGCTCGTCGTTTGAAAAGAGCGCCCAATACCGAGTCTGGAAATGGCAAAGGAGGGTAAGTGAGTAATTTCCCATCCTTTAAAGGAGACCCTTCCAGAGCTGGGTGAAAGAAACCCGGTCAGGAGGTTGAAAAGGGTTGTTTTTCCCGCTCCATTTGGACCAATGATGGAATGAATCTGGCCCGGGTAGACCTTGAGGTCGACGTCATTGACAGCCCTCAGGGCTCCAAAATTCTTCGAAAGCTTTTTTGTCTCAATAATGGGTTTGGCTTCCACAGGATTTCAACCACCGGGCTTTGGAGGAAGACGCAGAATGGTTCTGGCCTCTTGAGGTGTTGCGATCTCCCGATCCAGTTCTTTCGCCAAACGGACGACCTTCTCTACAAGTTCGGCATTACTCTTAGCCTTTATTCCTTTCGAGAGATAAATATTATCTTCAAATCCCACGCGGACATGGCCTCCCATCAAAATCGCCATTGTCCCCATGGCAAACTCATTTAATCCAATGGCACAGACGGACCACGGACTTCCTTCCGGAATGCTTCGAACCATGTGGATGAGGTTATCGACCGTCGCGGGAATTTGGCCTAACACGCCTAAGACAAATTGGAAATATAAAGGTTTCTCAATATGCCCTGACTCACCCAAGAATCTGGCGTTATTGATCATTCCCACATCGTAGCACTCTAACTCAGGCTTCACCCCGCAGGCTTTCATCGTTTCTGCCACATGAACCATGTCTGGAAAGCTGTGGACCATCACAAACTTCAGAATAAACTCCTTTTTCTTATTGTTATAGATATCAATCACAGGCGAACCGGCATTAAAGGAGGCCAAGTCCGGCTTTGCCAAGGGATTCTTACATAATTCAGGTATGACAGATATTCTTCCTTTTACGCTTTCTTCCGGTATTTCCTTATACAACCAGTCTCCATCCACTCGCCTCCCTGACCCTCCTGTCGTAACATTGATAATCATGTCGCATTTCTCCCGGATAGGGACGATCGCCTCCTCAAACCATCTGGCTTTTTGCTCACCTTTGCCGGTCTCGGGATTTCTCCCGTGAATGTGGACCACAGCTGCTCCCGCCTCATAGGCTTCCAAAGCCGCCTTCGCCTGCTCTTTAGGGGTTTTCGGCAGGTATGGATTGTCCTCGGGCGAAGCCCCGCCGGTGATCGCTGCAGTGATGATAAGCTTTTCCATTAGGAACCTCCATAAAGTTTATTATTACTAAACTACCATTTGAAAAATTTACGCCCTTCGATAATTGTATATAATACAGAGCATCTTTACCTTTTCATCGCCTAAAGCCCGGCCGGAATGCTCAATTCCTGAATCGAAGTAGATACTATATCCTGGTTTTAAGATATACTTCTTTCCGCCAAAGCTGAATTCCAAAGTCCCTTCCAGAATGAAGAGAAACTCCTCTCCATCATGTTTGAAACTGCCCCTGCCCTGGGAGTCCACTGTGATAAGATAGGGCTCCATGTTTTTACCGGCCTTTTTGTAGGCCAATGATTCATATCCATAGCCACGGCGAAGGCCGCCCGGGGCAACCCTCTTTCTCTCATCCGGTTTGATCACAGTGATTTTTGAATCTGCCTGCTCATTCTCGCAGCTGACAAAAAAGTAGGTAATATCCACGCCTAATGCATACGCAATCTTATCGAGAGTTGAAAAAGGAGGTGTCTTAGTGGAGTTCTCAATTTGAGAGAGATAGCCTTTGGTAAGACCTGTCATCTTTGCAAGTTGATCCAAAGTGACTCCTTTGGTCTTTCGAAGGGACTGAATTTTTAAGATGATTTCTCTTTCATCAAGTCGCGCCATGAACTGGCTAAAAGTATGCCATTGCTAAACTTTTGTCAAGTAAAAAATGGGATAAGAACCGAAATTAGAGATATCTTTGCGAGTTTACCTACGATGTCAGTCATAGAATTTCCTTCTCTACGTTTCTAAAAATATCTTTAAGAACTTTCCCCCCAATGATTTGTGAAGCTCCCGGCCACAGGCCGAGGCTTCCCGAAGAGAAAATTTCTTTGATATTGTGCCCCTTGACCCCGTCTATCCCGCAGGGAGCGGGACGGGGCACGTTCCGGCCAAACGCCTTTAACCACTTTTTGATATAGACTGAATCATACTTCTGGTTTTTTATCTGCGGCAATGAATGAGCCTGATGCCTTGTTGACACATCGCGGTAAATTTCTTATACTGCTTCCCTCCAAATGTCTACCCGCTCATGTGGTGAAAAAAACGGCCACAGGGTGCTGATCGAACCAAAAAAATTGAGGAGGTACACCGATGAAGGAGATGAGAGATGTTGTTATTGTCGGATATTTGAGGACAGCACAATCCAGATCGAGGCCCAATGAGCCCGAAAGGGATGTATTCTACAAGTTGAGGGCCGATGACCTCCTGGCACGCCTTCTGCCCGAGGTGCTCAAGAGGAGCAAGGTGGATCCTAAGGAGGTGGACGATTTTCTGGTAGGATCCGCGGTAGGCGTGAACGAGAATTGGACCTATGGCGGCAGGTATCCCATCCTCCTTGCGGATCTGCCCCAGACCATTCCAGCCAAGTTCGTGGATCAGCAGTGCGGCTCTTCCATGGCCGGCATCCACATTGGATTTCTGGAGATAGCGGCCGGCTTTGCGGACACGGTGCTCGTGGGAGGGATGGAGCACATGACCCGGAATTACGGCGCTAAGTTGAGGGCAAAAGAAGGCGCCATCAGCCCTAACCCCCGTTTTTTGAATGACGAGGCTATGAAACATTGGGACTTTCCCACACTCTCCAATATGGGATTTACGGCTGAAAAACTCTTCACCCTGAGGGATTTCACGAAAGAGGACATGGACCGATGGGGAACACGTTCTCACAACCTGGCGGAAAAGGCACAGAAGGAGGGTTTCTTCAAAGACGAGATCTTGCCCATCGAGGCCGAACAGGCGGATGGCTCGATGATGGTGGTTGATCAGGACATGGCCGTGCGGGCCGGTGCCACGTATGAGGGGATGAAGGAACTCAAACCGGCTTTTAAAGAAGGCGGCGTGATTACCGCCGGCAACTCTTCTCCCTTGAATGCAGCGGCCACATCGATAATCCTCATGTCGAAGGAGAAGGCCAAAAAGAAAGGGCTCAAGCCCATGGCCACCCTCCGTTCCATCGGTTTCGCCGGGGTTGACCCCACGATCATGGGGGTAGGTCCGGTGCCGGCCTCTCGCTTGGCCCTGGAAAAGGCCGGACTGAAAGCAAAGGATATCGACTACTGGGAAATCAACGAGGCATTCTGCATTGTTGCGCTCAACTGCATCAAAGAGCTGGGCATCGATCCGGACCGGGTCAATGTCATGGGGGGCGGTACCGCGATCGGACACCCGCTGGGGGCCACCGGCAATCGGCTGGTCGGGACCCTTGCGCGCATCCTGAAGCTGAAAGGTGCCCGCTACGGCTTGGCCAATGCCTGCTGCGGCGGGGGACAGGGCGTTGCTACGATCATCGAGAGAGAGGGATATTGGTGATATCAGCCGCCCTTCACCCGCTGTCGGCGGCGCATCACGCGACCTACCTACGCCCGCCGGAGCGGCTTCGCGCAGGCAGGCGCTTCGGCGCGCACGTGTGACCGTGTCACTTCATTGTGTCAGTGCGAGTGTCTGTGTCCGTAAGAAAAGCATTGGGCGAAGCGCATAGAGCAGATACGGGAACGGGGATAGGGAGGTGGGTACTTCAAATACGGAATGTGGAATAATTCTTAAAAATAGTTACTAAACTTTAGTAATTAATGTAGAAAGCCGAGTCTTCAGCGATTATTCTCCAGGTTTCATAACAATGACGCGATACGTCAAGGTATTTGTCCGGTGTATTTCCCATCTCGAATGTATTCAGTGAAGTGCTTAATGGTGATTTTTACTCCAGAATAAATGAGGGATTAGAAATTGAAAGCCGAAGAGATAAGAAACATCGGAGTTATCGGGGCAGGACTCATGGGCCACGGGATTGCCCAGGTCTTTGCGCTAAAGGGGTACAAGGTCAAACTTTTCGATAACGACTCAAAGGTGCTTGAGAGTGCTCCGGAAAAGATTCGTAATAATTTACAGACGCTGTTGGAAATGCGTCTGGTGGAATCCCGGGAGCTCGAAGATTGTCTAAATCGCCTCCTACTCTGTCACACCTTAACGGAAATGTGTGAGGGAGTTGAATTAATTATTGAAGCTGTCAGCGAAAACCTAGATTTAAAAAGAGCAATTTTTTTGGACCTGGAGCGCCTTACGCCACCACAAACTATCCTGTGTAGTAATACCTCTGGTATCAGCATTGGTCTAATAAGTGAAAAACTCCAATTCAAAGAGAGGGTGGTCGGCACCCACTTTTGGAATCCTCCCCATATCGTCCCCTGTGTTGAGGTTATTAAAAGTCAATTTGCAGCCGATGAGGTGTTTCATACCGTGATTGAATTGATGGAGAGGGTTGGGAAGGAACCTGTCCAGGTCTTAAAGGATGTCCCGGGTTTTCTTGGCAATCGGCTACAGCACGCCCTCTGGCGTGAGGCCATCTCTTTGGTCGAAAAGGGGATTGCGGATCCTGAGGATATTGACAGGGTCGTGAAATATGGGTTCGGCCTCCGCCTCCCCTTTGTCGGTCCTCTGGAAACGGCAGACCTGGCAGGTCTGGATCTTGTTTATGATATTCATCAATATCTGTTCCCAGATTTAGAAAACCGTTCCACACCATCGCCCCTCTTAAAGACACTCGTAGATCAGAAGACAACGGGCGTAAGGGCCAAGAAAGGGTTTTATCACTGGACTGACGAAAGTATCAAACAAATCATTCAGCAACGAGATAAGGTTTTGTTAAAAATAACCGAAGTCATCAAAGGATTAAATCGGGAAAACAAGCAATGAATGTCACAACCATTTTCATCCTTCATGGGCTGGTCTATGCTGGGCTTCTCTTTCTTGTCTCCTCTGGCTTGACCCTTGTCTTCGGGATGATGAATGTTCTTAATTTCGCCCATGCCTCATTTTATATGCTGGCTGCCTATTTTTCATACTCTCTTTTAAAGTGGACTGGAAATTTCTGGCTCTGCCTGATCGTATGTCCCTTTCTGCTATTCGTGATCGGGGCTTTGATTGAACGGTTTTTACTTCGAAGAGTCCATGTCTTCGGGCATGTTCATGAACTCCTTCTTACCTTTGGAATTGCTTTCATTATTTCAGAGGTGGTCAAATGGGTATGGGGGACTGCCCCTCTTCCCATCGAAATCGGGGGTTTTTTGGATGGCAACGTCATCGTACTCGGTGTCATTTACCCAACTTATCGCCTTTTCGTTTTATTTTGCTCTATTCTGATCGGGCTCTTGATGACCTTTCTACTTCTCAAAACCCGGATGGGCATCACGGTTCGGAGTGCAGTGGATGACAGCGAAATGGTCAATGCTCTGGGAGTCAATACTCCCCAGGTCTTCATGCTTGTTTTCGCGTTGGGGGCTGCCCTTTCCGGGCTTGCAGGAGTCATCTCTGGGCCCTTGTTATCGATCAACACAGGTATGGCTACCGCCATTTTAGTTGACGCCTTTGTGGTCATTGTGATCGGCGGGTTTGGAAGCCTCGTGGGGGCTGTTGTTGCCTCCTTGATGATCGGGCAGCTTCAATCGTTTGGGGCTTTGCTCTTCCCAAAAATTTCATTGGCCTTGATTTACTTGCTCATGGCCAGTGTTCTAATTGCGAAGCCATCAGGCCTTTTTGGTGAGAACAAATAGTGAGAAAGAATTCCAAAGCCGTCCAAATCTGGAGTCTCGTCATCTTGCTCGCTCTGTTTTCTTTACCCCTTGTAGCGAAGCCGTATATCATTAATCTGCTGACCGAAATGATCATCTTCTCTTTGTATGCGGTAAGTTACAATTTATTGCTCGGTTTCGGTGGACTTCTTTCTTTTGGCCATGGGATGTTTCTTGGCCTCGGTGCTTTTACCACAGGAACGATGCTCCAGCGCATTCCAGGACTTCCTTTTTTTGGAGCTGTCTTTCTCGGCACACTCATGGCAACCCTCATCGGCCTGGGCGTCGGGTGTCTGCTGCTTAGGCATAAGGGAACCTATTATGCTCTCCTCACCCTAGCTTTTAATGCCCTCTTTTATGCCGTTGCCATCAAATGGCATGCCGTTACGGGAGGGGACGATGGACTGCCCGTCAAAAGGCCAAATCTTCATTTCGGGTTCGTCCAATTGTCCATGTCGGACGTAACGGTCTTCTATTACGTAACCCTGATCGTCATTGGATGCGCTATTCTCTTTTGCTGGTACTTTACAAAAACCGCCATGGGGAAAACAGTCCTGCTCGTCCGGGAAAACGAAGAACGGATGCAGTTCATTGGATACAATCCTGCCGTTTCACGAATGATCTTATTTACTCTAACTGCTTTTTTTGCTGGCTTAGCAGGATCTTTTTATGCCCTTTTCTTTAAATTTGTAGGGGTCGATGCCATTGGTATCGATATGACCACAACGGCTCTTCTGATGACATTCATCGGCGGGACAAAAGACTTCTTCGGTCCTGTTTTGGGTGCAGGCTTCTATATCTATTTCCAAAATTTTCTTAGCAATGTCACGGATCGATGGCCCCTGTTTATGGGTATTCTTTTTGTTCTAATGGTTCTTTTTGCGCCTCGAGGGTTGTCCGGACTGATCAGATCCCTAGTCGAACTTTTCCGAAAGACAGGAAATGGAGAGCCAATACGAAAAGAAGATCATCCCTTCGGAGAATAAAGGGATGGAGATTCTTCAGGTTAAAAACGTCTATAAGGATTTTTCAGGTCTCGAAGTGTTGACGGGGGTAACTTTTCCCGTCAGGGCGAATGAGAAGCATGCTATTATTGGTCCAAATGGGGCTGGGAAGACAACCCTTTTCAACATTATCAGTGGTAAATACAGGCCTTCATCTGGATCCATTTTGTTCAAAGGAAACGAAGTGGGGGGGCTCTCCCCTTATGTCCTTAATCATCTCGGGATGTGCCGTTCCTTCCAAATTACGAATATCTTCCAGAATCTAACCGTTTTTGAGAATATTTCTGCAGGAGTGAGATCCCATGCCGGATTGCGTTACCACCTCTTTAAGACATTGGATCGCCAATCGAAAATGATTGCCAGGACGGAACAGATCATAGAACAGGTCGGTCTGGCCGAGGTTAAACAAAGGCCAGCCCACGAACTTTCATACGGCCAGCAGCGCGCCCTTGAAATTGGAATTGCCCTCTCTTCGGAACCCGAATTGGTTCTTTTGGATGAGCCGACAGCGGGAATGACCCGTGAGGAAACAGAAGAGATGGTTAAGTTGATGAGGTCAGTGACGGAGAATCGGACGTTAATGATCATCGAGCATGACATGGATGTCGTCTTTTCACTGGCTGACACCATCTCGGTGCTTCACAATGGCACCATTTTGGCCTCCGGTAAGCCCGAAGCGATTCGAAACGACTTAAGAGTGAAGGATGCCTATCTCGGGGAAGAATAGATGATATTAAAGGCCTACGAGATTCATAGCTTTTATGCAAAGAGCCACATTCTCCAGGGGGTTTCAATTAATCTGGAGCAAGGGAACCTGGTTTGCTTGCTGGGTCGAAATGGTGTAGGCAAGACGACGACCCTGAAAAGCATCATGGGAATGGTTAAACCCGCACAGGGTTCAATCTTGTTCAAAGGAAGGGAGATCGTCGGGAGGCAACCCTATGAGATTGCGCGGTTAGGGATAGGGATTGTTCCAGAGGATAGGCGCATCTTCCCAAGTTTGACGGTCCAGGAGAATCTACTCATGGGGATCGTTAAAAGGCCGGATAATCTTTCAGGGGAAGAAAGATGGTATGCCGAAAAAGTATATGATCTCTTTCCACGTCTCAAGGAACGGATGAAGCAGAAAGGAGGGCACTTATCGGGTGGGGAACAACAGATGCTCACCATGGGTCGCACCTTGATGGGGAACCCCGAGCTCATCTTAATTGATGAGCCAACCGAGGGGTTAGCCCCTAAAATTGTGGCCCTGGTTACAGGGGTCCTCGCAGCGATTCATCTGTCAGGAACAACGCTTTTAATCGTGGAACAAAATTACAAAAGTGCCATTAAATTTGCAGAACGATTTTATATCATGAGCAAAGGTCAGGTCGTTTTTGAAGGGGGTGGTGAAACGCTTATCCAGGCCGAGGGAGTAAGAAAAAGGTATTTAGAGGTATAAGGAAGGAGTACTCAGTCCAAATAAAATGATAAGGAGGGTATGACGATGAAGAGAATATTTTCAATGTTCCCGATTATTTTAGTGATCATTTTCTCAACCTCATTTCCTATTTTGGGCCGGGCTGCAGAACCTATCAAACTGGGAGCCACGGAACCCCTTTCGGGTACTTTTAAAAATATCGGGGATCGATACCTTGAAGGAGTCCAATATGCAGCCAAAGTCCTTAATCGACAGGGTGGTGTTTTAGGTAGAAAGATCGAGGTGATTCCCATAGATTCGGAACTGAAACCAGATGTCGCTACCCGAAAAGCCACTGCGCTTATCCTTAAGGACCAGGTAAAGTTCTTCTGCGGTGGTACAGGAAGTTCTGTCGGAGCAGCCATGTCAACCGTTGCCGAGCAAAATAATGCAATTATGTTTTCCTATGGCATGGATGCGGCAAGCTTAACGGGACAGAAATGTAGTAAAAACTTTTTCCGGCCAGGAACGAACACGGATATGCACTCCTATGCCCTTGCAGCCTACGTGGCAAAGAGTAAGTTCAAGAAGGTTTATTGTATTGGCCAGGATTATTCTTTCGGCCATGAATCGATGAAGGCCTTCATCGCGAGACTGAAGAAACTGAATCCCTCCATTGAAATTGTCGCCGAAGTCTACCATCCCCTCGGAGAGAAGGATTATGGCCCTTATGTGAGCCGAATCGTCGCTTCCGGCGCTGATCTCGTTTTTACGACGGACTGGGGCAGCGATCTCACCCTTCTCATCAAACAGGCCAAACCTTTTGGCTTGAAGGCCAAGTTTGCAGGTTATTATCTGAGCGATGAGGAGACCATCTCCGCCATTGGTGACAGTGAGCTACTCATTGGGAGTATTGCAAGCGAAACCTACATGCTCACCATCCCCACAGAAGAAAACAACAAATTCATTGAGGGATATTACAAAGACACAGGAACCTATCCTTTCTGGCTTCGCGGGAAATCTTACACAGGCACCATGTTTTGGGCAGAGGCCCTGAAAAAGGCTAAAACCGATGATGTGAATGCAGTGATTAAAGCCTGGGAAAGCCTTTCCTTTAAAGGGGTTGCTGGAACCTGGACAATGCGTGCTTGTGATCACCAGGCCCTGGTGCCCATCTGGATCGCCGAGATTGTCCCCCACAGCAAATTCATGAAGCTTCCTTATGTCGGTACGCCAATAATGATTCCGGCAAAGGAGATCGAAGTCCCCTGTGAAGAAACCGGCTGCAAGATGAAATAACGGGTCAAGGAAGAAGAGAAGGAAGAAGATTCATTATGTCGATCTTGATTACCGGGAGAAGCGGCTTCATCGGCGCTTCCCTCACGCAAATGATCCTTGAGGTGAGAGAGTGCCCTTCTATTTTTGACATCGCTCCCATTCACCCGATCCTAAGAAAAATTGACTCGAAACATGATGAGTTAAGGGCTTCATGAAGCAAGAGGTAAGAAACAAGGTTATCGCTTTCACAAGTTATTACTGGGAACCATTTTCAAGAATAGAAGATTACGGATTGGAAGAGAGGATAACCACTCAAATCAGCAGGGGCTATAAGCCATCCGCTGGGTGATTGGGTGGACGTAGTCTGGCTGAAGGAAAAAGCCCAGACCTTTATGGTCAAGATGGTTGGGGACCGTCGTATCCCTCAATGATGATAAGATCGCCAGTCGACACGGGCTGCCTCAGCTTGATTGCTTCCTGGTATTCGGACAACCTCCAGCAGTCGAGGGCAGCCTGATACGAAGGAAACTCGATCACCGCATTGCGAGTGCGGCTCGAACCCTCAGGATTCTCAAATCGGCCGCCCCGGACCAAGAAGTGAGCTCCATACTTCTTGAGGGGTTGGGCATTGGCCGCAAGGTAAGCTTTGTATCTTTCCGGATCGGTGACATCTACCCGCACTATCCAGTAACCCTTGGGCATTTGAACCTCCTGTTCGGGATGACGTAGGCGTTTGGTCGACGCATAACTTATCTTTTAATCTGCTTTATATTTTCGTTCAATATTGATCAATGAAGGCTCTCTTTTGTTCAAAAAGGATTCGCGTTGTCCATTTACCATCATCATTTTGTTATGAAAAGAGAAGTTTACATAGAAAAGGGTTCATGTTACGACCCATCTCATATATGGGTAGCCTATAACAAGGAAAACAATAAGAAATATCAGCCCGAAGATCAGTCCAAGAATCCAGAAATCCTTGCGTTCTATATACCCACTTCCATAATAGATGGGGGACGGCCCTGTTGCATATGGCGTTATGACACCCATAAGACCCAGTGTGTAACAAAACATCATGGCAAGGAGTTTTACTGGCATTCCAGGCACAGCCATGCCGGCAACTAAGAATACTGGAAGTAAAGCCGTTGTATGTGCCGTCAAACTGGCAAACATGTAATGGACAATGAAGAAGATAGCAACAAGAGAACCCACGACCATTACAACAGGCATACCTTTCAGAGCCCCTGCAGTGATGGCAGCAAACCAGTCGAGGAATTTCACCAATCTCAGACCATCGGCCAGGGTAACAAGCGTGGCAAACCAGACCAGCACATTCCAGGCTTGCTTATAACCGAGGACATCATCCCACTTGACAATACCCGTAAGGATCATGAGGCTAAGCACCATAAGAGCTACTATGGTGGCATCAAACCAGCTGGAGCCCAAAATCCACAAGGTGAGGGCGCAGATAGCGAGGAGGGCCATGATCCATTCCTTGCGTGTTATTTTGCCTACTTTAGACAACTCCTGATTGGCCCAAACCACGACATCCTCACTCACTTTCACAGTAGGTGGGTAGATTTTATAGACAAGAGAAGGTACAAGCAAAAAAAGTAGTAAGCCAACCGGTAAAAAACCGACAAACCATTCGGTCCATGTGATGCTTATCTTTGCAGTTTTATTGACTAGATCCAAAGCCAGGAGATTAGGTGCCAGGGCCGTGATGAACATTGAACTCGTAACACAAGTGCATGCAAGTGCAGTCCACATGATGTAAGAACCAATTTTGCGCGCTGTCTCCCCGGGGAGAGAACCATAAAGTGGTGGGATGTTCTTAATGATGGGAAAGATCGTACCTCCGCTGCGGGCTGTGTTGGAGGGGGTGAAAGGGGCCAGAATCAAGTCCGCTATAGCTATTGCATAACCAAGACCCAATGTCTTTTTTCCCAGCAATTTTACCAGATTCAGAGCGATACGACGCCCTAGTCCCGTCTTTTCATAACCCATGGCAAACATATACGCTACAAAGATCAGCCATACCGTCCCGTTGCTAAATCCAGAAAGCACCCATCTTAAAGAATCACCCGGTTTAGGAGTTACAATAAGCAAGCTTCCCGCCAGGGTGACACCGATAACCCCTATTGCCCCTGCTGGTATTGGTTCCAGAATCAAGGCTACAATTACGGCGGTGAACAAGGCAAAATAATACCAGGCCTTCGGCTGCAAACCTTGGGGGACAGGAATTAAACAAATGGCTATCCCAATCAGCACGGGTACAATTGCTTTCCAATATGACAACTTTTTCACTTTGATTCCTCCCGGTATAATTCTATTTTTTCATGGTTCAATTCCTTTTTATGAGTCCCAAGAATCAGGGAACTATTATTGAGTTTGAACCTTGCCTCGATTAAAAGAGATGAAATTTTAAAGCCTCTAAAAGGACGTAATACTCCTTAGAGGTTTCATCCAGGTACTATCTGCAAATCTCATTTTATGACAACTCCAATCGGTTGAGGTTGGTCGAGAAGAACCAGTGTTTTTTAAACCCTCCATGGTTTTCAGCAAAAGTCTACTAATTTTGAACAGAAACTTCAACAAGAATTATTGATTAGCACTTGAAAGCTCGTATGGCGGGATAAAAATGCAAAAACAACAAGGAAGGAGTCCTCGAGAAAATGGGTTACGGACTCCACCCGCAAACTTTCGCTACCGCCATCTACTGAAGACTGTTGATTACTACAAGAAACACACAATACAATCAATCGTTATAGCTGATTGTAGATCAAGGGACAGATTCAGACCTTGGCGACGTTTTCCAGGAAAGCATCCATCACTGCATCGGTTAAGCTTAGATTTTGATTCTGCGAGCATTATTCTCAGGATATGAGTATTCCATGTGCCTAGCTGTCGCTCGCGCAATATCTTCTCCACAGTAGCGTTCAACAACTTTCAGCGCCATATCGATTCCCGCAGAAATGCCCGCGGACGTGATTATCCGCCCATCTTCGACAACATGCTTGTCATACGCAACCGTTACCGATGGGAACGACTCACGCATCCAATCGAGCGAGCGCCAGTGGGTTGTTGCGTGATGTCCGTCAAGTAATCCAGCAAACCCGAGAAGCATTGAGCCGGTACAAACCGATGTCAGGGTTTCGACCTCCGAAGCACGGATACGCAACCAATTGAGCATTGTCGGATTCTTGAGTTCTTTACGGGTACCCCAACCACCTGGTACGACAAGAATATCTATCTTTGGGCAACTCTCAAATGTATGGTCTGGAATGACTTTCATACCCCCAGTTGTGACCACGGGGTCGTTTTTCTCTGCGACCAACAACACTTCAAATGGCGATGGTTCTTCCCGTCTTCTTTCTTCATCAAGGCGGGTGACGGAGAAGACTTCGAAAGGGCCGCAAAAATCGAGAACCTCGATGTTCTCAAACAACACGATACCGACACGCTTTCTTTCCATAGGATTTCCTCTTCTTTTTATAGAGCCTAACAATTATATTATACAGCAACTTGTAATTTGCCAGCATCCTACCCATTCAACTACTTTTTGTCAATGAAAATTCAAGAATGTGATGACGCTCTCGGATGGGGACTGCTCATTGTAATGGTATGGTTATCATAACTTGGGGATTTCCTGCGTTGGTATAATTTGCCAAGAATGCGATGTTATACTGCGTGTCCATAATTTCTAAGGTTTATTATTCCGAACATTCATCATTGAGGATTTCCGCCTAAAATAGAGCATGCAAAGGTTCATACGCTTCTGAGGATTTCAGGAGAGACTGTCGAAAAAGTCCCCAGGCAGATTCTTGGGGGAGATGCAGAGAAAGATGACCTCACAGAATGCGCCACAATCGACGATCTCACAATTATGAGGCGTCGTGAGACCCCCAAAAATCAGGCATTAACTATACTGAAGGGTTTTTCGACAGTCTCGGAAGGAAGAGTTGAGAAAGGGTGGTTGTTTAGTTCACCTACCTAATGTTTAGCCGAAGGTTGCTATTATGACTGATGCTTAATGTGAGAAATGATGCGTCCGGATTCCATATTTGAAAATCATATCGTGCATTTTTTAGGAGTCTAAAAAGCGCCCGCCGAATAATGGCGGACGCCGAAGCGCCAGATGTTGTCATTTGACACAGCTGCCTCGATGCGTAAGGCCATGATCGCGTCAACTCGACAGGGCACTGACGGCACGCGAAACCACAATGACCATCGTCAGGAGCGAGATTGCGCTTTCGACCAACATCAGCGCCTTAGCACGACGCGTGACCGGCAAGGCATCCGTGGGACTGAACGCCGTGGCCGTGTTGTAGGCGAGAAAGAGGTAGTCGAGGAACTCCGGCTGCCAATCAGGCGGACGGTCCTCGGGTGTCGGCGGCTGCGGAAAGACCCAATCATGCCTCCGGCGAAGACCGCACGCTCGACCATATGGGCCGCCGCGGTCGACCTGCCAGAACAGCAAGGAGAACCAGAGTACATTGGCCACCCAAATCGCAACAGATGAGGACAGAAGTGAATGCGAACTCATCGCCGAAAAGTGAAGCGTGACGATGCCGACCATGTCCGTGAGTTCCGCGATCGTGTTGGCAATGTAGACTCCGGCAAAGGCCATGATCACCCCCCGCTCCGCGCGCAGCCAGTGTATATCGCCGCGGGTGAGCGCTACGGCCGACATCGTCACAATAACGGCGAGCACGGCCACACAGGACACCCAAAACGGTATTATCTTGACGCGCCCTGGCAACACCCCCAGCAGGAAGACCGTGACAAGCAGCACGAGGGTGGGCAGCCAGCGTGACTCGTTACGAATCCTGGCCGGACCCCCTTCATTCTCTGTTTTTCCTACGGACATCTAAGCTCTAAAACCTCCCAACCCCCCTTTACCTAAGAAAGCGGGGGATTTCTGGGACTGGGCGTCCCCTTTGGGAAGAAAAAAACTTTCAGCGGTCACTCAAAATTAAAATATCAAAAAAAATAGTTGGTTTGTCAATATGAAACAAATTTAGTCTGAAATTCAGAGAATATCTTGCCACTTCCTGTACTCTGCCAAAACTGAAGATCTGGTTGAAACAAAAAAGCAGGGTGAATTTTTGACCCTGCTTTTTAATTTATGAAGTGCTATTCTAATAACGTGCTCAGGGCAATGACTTTAGAAATTCAGCCAAGTGGTGCTTCCAGATCTCTGGATGAAATAGATTCATATGACCAAGGGATTGGTTGCTTGCAGGCATCGTGATAAGACGACCGTTCGGGATCTTAGCGACTGCCGGACCCATCACGTCGATCTCGACCGGATTGATCGTGTCATCGGCGAAGTTGAGCGCCAGTAGCTTGGCCTTGATTTTTCCGAGGTTGGGCTCCGGATCGTAGTCCCACGACGACTCAAATGCGTAAAGGAAATCGTTAGTTTCGAGGGTCTTACACCAGGTGTCGATGATCTTGTCGAAGAGCTCGTTCGCCTTATCCCGGGTTGGTCCAGCCACCTGAAGCTGTACTGGCGTCAGGAGCATGATATTAAAGAGTGGCAGGACTGAAACCCAGTGTGATGGCTGCTTCTCATAGTCGCCGCCATTCCACTCGGGATCGTTGCGGATCGTCTCGGTAATGACGTGCCGCCACAGAAAATTGCGGCCCGCTATCTGCACCGGTTGGCTCGCGATCGGCATGAGAGTGTCCATCATATCCGGGTACTTCTCACCCCATAACCAGGTGTGCATACCGCCCATCGAGGTGCCGAGTACCAGCCGCAGATGATCGACGCCGAGCCCTTCCGTGACCAGCCGGTGCTGGGCCTCGACCATGTCGTTATAGCCGTAGCGCGGGAATCGGCCACGTAGTCCGTCGCTCGGCTTGGTTGAGCTGCCGTGGCCGATCGAGTCCGGTATGATGAGATAGTAGCGCCCCGCATCAAGCGGCTGCCCTTCGGCAAAGAGCTGGGCGGCAAAACTGGCGAGAAGACTTTCTCCACGACCGGTCGTGCCGTGCAGTAGCAGCACGGCGTTGGTGGTGTGGCCCGCGGCATCACGCCTTGGCGTGCCGAGCGTCACGTAGTGGAGGCGTAGTTCAGGCAGCACCTCCCCGCTCTGGAAACGGAAGTCACGGACTACAAAGTTGCCCTCTTTCCGGTTCAAATCTTGTGCGCCAACCGAACCTGACAATACGCCGATCGCACCGAGCCACAGTACCATAAACAGCAGTGGGCGCTTCAGAAACTTTCTCCGACTCATCCTCTTTTCCATAACCATTACCTCCTTGTTGATAATTGCCTGTGCCATTCACCACAGCATAGGCAATGATCGCTTGAGTGCATGCTACTTTGGCAACTTATCCAAACTGTTGATGAACTGTTCTACAGTCATCCAGGGCGGCACGATTCTCAGGTAATCAGGAACCATCTTCATATCCTTCATTACCCAGGTGCCTTTCTCTTTGTGAAGTCTACCGACAGCCATGCCGGGAGCAGACGACTGGTGATTGATCATCGACGATAGTCCATCGGGACCCATGATCGATAACCCATCCAGCATCTTTGCCACCATTGCAGGCGTGGGGTATTGACCGGTTAAATCATACACTTTCTCGTACGCTTTTTTCAGATAAAGCAGCCCCGTCAGCATATGGATGTCCATTCCATGTGTGGGTAGAACACCCGTTTTCTCAAGGATCATGGGGGTGAACTTGCTGTTCGGATAGCCCAAGATATACGGAGGAAAGGTGCCGTTCCCTCCTCTGGTTTCTCCCAGTACGCCTTCCCTCGCCATCTCTCCCTTGGCGGTTCCACTGAAGATATCGAATACCAGGGGTACTCTCCTGTACAATCCCAACGCTTCGGCTTGATTGTGCCAGGCCACTCCATCAGAACCCCAAGAGTATCCCACGTAGACATCAGGCTTGTGCTGCATGACATTGGTGATATAGGCGGAAAAATTAGGACCTGCTTCCCCGAACGGGTGAAAGAACGTGTAGACGAACTTCACGTCGGGTTTGAACTTCTGCATAATTTCCTGGAAACGTTTGACGACATCATGGCCCCATTCGTAATCAGGAGCGCCTATGGCAATCGTCTTGACATCGGGTTTTTCCTTGAGGACTGCGGTCACATGGGTAATGGACTCCATTACATCATCGGGCCCTATTCTGTAGACATAGGTGGGATTAGGAATAACTTTAGTAAACAGAGCCATGGTTGTTGATTCAAGGAGAAGAGTCGGTATTTTCCATTTCGCCTCTACCTGCGGGGCGACAGCCAGTCCGATACTGGAGGACAGGATTCCCAGTATCGCCTCTACCTTGTCATTCTCGACCAGTTTTCCAAATACCTCGACTGCATTTTGAGCATTCTTTTCGTCGTATATGATCAGTTTTACAGGGCGGCCCAATATACCCTTTTCGTACTTGTTCATATATTCGCCGGCCAGCTCGGCGTTTATTCCGGCATTAGGCGAAAGTGTGGCAGCAACCCCTGACAATGGAACCACAAAACCTATCTTGATTGGCTCAGTCGGAATTTTTGCTTTTTGGTCGGCTGCACCAGCAACAGCACTTATGGTTCCTATTAAGAACACCGCGATCACTAGACAAACAATGAAAGACTTAGCTCTTCTGACTGACATTGATGTACCTCCTTCCACGAAATTAATGATAGAGAGAATCGCTCGACTCCCCAGCGCAGCATCTCGTAAGTTCCCTGATATGAAGCGTGCCCGTGATTGACTGCTGAGTGCCATTCAGGCCCAATCATCATATCGAACTATTTTGGAACTGCTGCACTAGACGCAACTGCCTGGTTTTACAACGACGGCCCGGACCACAATGTCTGGACCTCCGCTTGATGGGAGGCGGAACATCCGCTGCCATGGATAGGTCCGCCAAAAACAGAGCGAAATATATAATAAAGGGATTTGTATGTCAAGAAAAGTAGCATCGATGATTACCGATTCAAATCATGCATGTTTTGCAAAAATGGAGACTCGTTGCTTTCAGTCAACTATTATTAAATCACCTCCTTTGGGTTGAAATAGGTTCGTTGAGTAAGCATGGCAAAGATCACCCGAAGCAACTTATGGGCCGTAGCAAACAAAGCTTTTTGAGGAGGGAGTCCCTCTCTTTTTCTTCTTAGAAAATAGGCTTTGAAGAAAGGGTTCTTACTTACCACAGCTGCGGTCATAAGATAGACAGCTCTTCGGAGATGCCGATTACCCCTCTTAGAGAGTTTACTCATCCCGACATAGTTTCCTGATTCATGCAGAGAAGGATCGATTCCCGTAAAAGCGATGAGCTTTTTGTGGGAAGAATAATTTTGGACCTCACCCATTTCAGCCAAGAAGGGCGCAGCCGTCTTCGGCCCCACCCCTTTAATAGATCTCAGGATCTTGAGATCATCTATCCGTGTGGCCTTGCACAAATCTGTAAGAAGCTTAGTCATTTCATCGAGCCTTCCTTGTAGGTGAAGAAGCGTGGCAATCTTGCCCTCAAGAATGATCTCTTTCGCCGAGCTCACCGTCCCGATCGAGGTGTTGGCTGCCCGAAGGATATCCTCTGCAGAGTACGTGAGTTTATTCCCCACATAGGGCTGTTTCAAGGCTTTTACGATAGCTTTGGACTTTGCCGCTCTTGCCAAACGTGCTGATGGATACTGCTGTAGAAAACGAAGCATCGCGCCTGTGTAGAGATTCCCAATGGATTGGAACTCCGGAAAGGTCACCTTCAATACCCTCTTGATCTCCACCTTAGCGGCCGCGATCAGATGACAAAGCGGTTCCCTCTCCCGAGAAAGATCCCTCAGATCCTGATGATCCTGTGAAAGAGATAAATGAGAAACCTCCTCATGATGATCCAGCAGAAATCTCGCAATCGTCATAGCGTCTTTCTTATCCGTCTTGGTCTTCCTCAGCGAAAGCTTCGCAAAATTGGCGATCAGTAAGGGATTCACCACGACCGTACGGACTCCCTGGGAGGCCAGGAAGGAAAAGAGATTGATGTGATAGCAACCGGTAGATTCCATCGCTACAATGACCTTTGAAAGATCTTCACCATGCGATGTGATCGTCTTAAGAAAATCGTCAAACCCATTGGAATCCATCGAATAAGATCTGGAAAAAGATCCCTTTCCTTCGGAATCGATCCCGGCTGTAACGAAGAAATCTTTGGATACATCAATACCAACCAAAAGACTGTACATCCTTCAACCTCCTTCTGAGATGAGGCAGGACATGCCCCCCAACCAAACCTCCACCGTGACCAGGGTTCTTTGACCCAATCAACTTATTAGGGTTACGGGAGGCAGGGAACACACTGAAGTAAGAGTTCACAGACCCAGGAAGTAGTTCGTTCTCCTGCCTTTCACTCCCTCTAGTTTATTCTCTCTATAACACAATTACTGGTAGGAGGAAGCAATCTACGGGCAGACACCCCGTATTTTCTCCGAGATGGAGAGTTGTCGGTCCAAGAATTGTCGGGACATACCCCAAGGTCTGATGATTTCTATTGATAATGTGGATGGTTATATTGCTTATCTCCCATGGAGAACATCCATCCAGCGAATGGCTTCCGACTCTGTAACCCTTCCCAAGTATGCCTGCGTGATCTTTAGATCCTGGTGCCGGAGGATCACTTTCGAGACTATTTCCAGCGGCACTCCATTCCGGCTGGCATAGGTAGCAGAATACTTCCGGAGATCATGGGGAGTGAGAACAACATTGAGTCTTCTTCCCAACTGCTTAACCAACGTCCTGGCCGTGGAGTTCCAGCGTCGAGCATCAGCCCGTATTGGAAGATAGCGCCGGCCGAAAGGTGATGCAGGCCGTCGAACGCCAGCGTACCCGGCTGCCCCTTGCCAGACAGCTTCACCAAAGCGTCAAACAGCGAATCAGGCAGAAGGTTCGCATCGCTCAATATTCTGGCGCCAGCGTAATTTGCCTCGACTTCTTCTTTCTGCGTATAGCCAAATTTGGGATCCGCAATCAGCGCCATGTAGCCTCCGGTCGGTATCAAGAACGTTCCCATCCCACCACCTGCGATAGCAAATGCGCCCCCCACCAATAACGCAGCGACCGTGATGTTGCGCCGGAAAGCGCAGGCACGTGCATGCTGGTACTGCTCATGGCCCATCAAATGCGCCACCACACCCGCGAGTTCGGCATCGTCGAGCCTTTGCACGAGTCCGTCGCTGACGAACAGCGTGCCATCTGGCACCCCGAATCCCATTGGTCCTGTTGCATTGACCACCACCACGCGCCACTTGAGCCCCTCGACTCGCGCTACCGGCTCCAGCCTAGCAAGTGCCGCCTCGGCACGCTGCTGGTTGTGAACGTCCACCGAACGGGGCAAGCGCGCTGCCAGATCATTGGCCACCGCGCCGTAATCGCGGCCATCCACCTCTACGGGTGGGGGGGGCGGTACCGACGGAACGGCAAATGCGCCGCGGTAGTCCGGCGGAATCGTCACAGGCCATGGCGTGGGGAGTGGTCCTGCATGGAACGCGAGGCGTTGAACCGAGCGCGGCACAGTCGGGAGGTCCGCTACGACGTGGCTCTCGTATGGCTCACTCAACGAGAACCACCGCACATCCATCGACGACCGCTGGAGCACGAGTGAGCGCGGCGGTGCCTTGTAGAACATGGCGAAGTGCTGCACCTGACCGGCAGCGGAGGACGCGAAGCCGATTGCCGCCGGAAGGCCGAGCTCGTTCACCGTCTTTGCGATCGTCACGTCGGTGAGTACTTGATCCCGCAACAGCTGCGCTCCTTCGCTCGAAGGATTTGCATCGCGGATGGCGGCGAAGCTACTCCCGTGGGGGAACTCCTCAGGATGAATTGTGTGGATCATCATGCCTTTGCCGGATTGAGAGCCTTGCCGGACCGCGTGACGAAGACGCGCGCCCTCCGTGGCCATTCCCCCTGCGCTGAAAGCCGCACACCCGCCAAGCGGCAGCGCAAGGACTAATACTAAAATCGCCGCGCGTTGAATCTCAATTCTCCTCCATCGGCGGTACGTGGACAGCGTTCTTCCTAAGGTCTGCATGGATTCCTTCCCGAGATATAGCAGTCTAGTCTCAGTACGACTTTGAATTCGATCCTTCGCCAGTTGGGTCGTACTGAAACTTGTTTAGTACCCACTGTTTTCCGCCCCCTTCTCACGAAAAGTTTGACTTTGTCGGGCGAGGCGATACCAAAAAGCACTTTATCAGGAAGTGTCGCTTTTGTCATCACAAATTTCAGTTGGCTGAAGATACACAAATACACCCAATTAACTTATCGATCATGGATTGAAATCTACACTTTTGACCGAGAAGGCTTCGATGAAGACTCAGGAAGGAGTCCACGGGAAAAGGCAGTGCCGGTTTCACTACTACCATTCAGCCCTGCGGGCTCCGCCTACTAATCTATAGTCTGAGGTAACGCCGAGGGTCAATGAAGAGGGAGTTTTTACAAGACACCCGCATTTACTTCAGGCCGGCTTTGCGCAAGGTGGACACTAGATCATCGATTACCTTCTGATCTTTATACGGCAGCCTCCTCGCATAAGATTCTACGGAGAACTTGGATCGATCCTGAGTACCTTTGCGGCTTCTGCACGGGCTTCATCCTCCTTGCCCGCTTCCATCAAAGTATTAACTAATGAGACTTGGGTAAGCAACTGATTGGGCTCTTTTTGGAGGATTTTCCTATTAAGTGCAATCGCCTCCTCATACTGTCCTGTAAAGCGATAGCACCCAGCCAGAGTTCCCAAACAGACAGTTGGAGGAATAGGACTGAGACGCATGGCCTTCTGAAGGATGGGAATGGCTTCCGTGCATCGCCCTGCCCACCTAAGATTTGAACCCAGCTGGGTGTAGGCATCAACCGAATTGGGTTCGAGAGCCACGGCACGCTCTGCCTCAGCGACGCCCTTCTCGTAATCCTTATTCAAATATATGTAATATTTGCTCAATATCTCATGAGGATGAGCCAACCACTCGTCGAATGCGACGGCCTTTTGGACCAGCTTCATCCCTCTCTCTAATGCTTCTCGAGGATTCGTGTATGAGCCCAAAAGAACCTCATGCGAAAGGGACATCGCCGCGTAACTGTAGGCCAATGCATATCCAGGGTCCAGAGCAATGGCTTCTTCAGCCAACTGCCGGGCCCGAGCCTGGCTTTCTTTCTACCGGTTGCCCTCCTGATGAGCATCGACAAGGGCCTCCCGCGTTCATTCTCGTATGGCTGCCCCTGCGTGTCACCCCTGTTACCCCGGAAGCCCACCTGTCGGTTCTGGCAGTTATCGTCAGGACAGATGCTTCGGTCTTCCCCTTTGTAGGAGAGGGTCGACAACTCCATTGTGCATTTCGAGGCTACCTCTAGGTTCGCTTGCGCTGGGACCCGCAGGTTTGCTCAACTCCCTTTAGGAGCCTTTGTCAGGAAACTTAGTGCTTTCGGTTACCCTTTACACCTCCCTCAAGCTACGTGGGCGAACTGCCGAACTCCCACGGTCTTCCTGGCCCTGCTTTTCCTCTTGGACTCTATTGTTCTGGCAGTTATGGAATAATACAGATTGTTTCTTTCCCTTCAATTGGTGTGCCGTTATTCAGTTTACCTGTAAGGGTAGTGTAACCGTTTCCGCTGGCGATCCATCCATCGCTGTCCTGAAACTGGACGATAAGGTCAAGATAGTTATCATCATTCACGTATTCATAGTGAGCTAGGTATTTATTGCTCTCCCCCGCTATCTTAACGGAAAGGCCTCGTAGAGACAAAGTTCCAATATCAATTTGAGTCACATCCAAATCAGCACTCCCGCAGATTGCAACGGGAATTAGGCCTTTTTCATTCTGCTTGAAACAATTGGAGTAGACTCCTGGCCTGATGTCAACGGTGATGGGTTTGACGCCGGGGCTTGCAAGAAACCCGTGGAAGCCATTGGCATCCACATAGTATCCCACGATATTGTTTCCATCTATGCCATACGCCCAACTATTCACAGCGCCAGGGACATCGATCGTGGTGAAGGTATATTCTCTTGCAATCGCCAATGTGGGATGCCACCCGATAATGGAAAGTAAGATTGCCAAGAAAATTATGGGATTCAGTATTTGATGGGAAATCTTTTTCATTTTATCTCTCCCTAAAATTCAAAACCGATGCCTTGGTTATTCTCTGAGGGCGTTTCTCCTTTCCGGCAGCACCCCGATCAACTCATAACCTTTTGGGTCACGCCAGCAGTAAAGTTGGTAACCTTTCATACCTCAATCCTCTACTCACTTTTTAAACTTTTTCGTCATGATCTTTTTTGCATTTTCGGTGCTCGTTCTCTCTCAAAACATGTTCCATATGACAACCTATAAACTCATCAGCCATCTTTATTTCTCTTAGTTTTTCAATGTCAACTATATCGATGGTCATAATTCCTTCCCTTTAACCCATCTCCTGTCTCCGCTCGTCATGCCCGCCCGCTTCAAAACCTTCTTCACGTATTCAATTGATCAGTCTTTTCAATGGACTAAATGAAAAAAAATCGTAAGGTGAACTTTTTCCCCTTTCCCCAAATTCCTCCTTACTAAATATCATACTCTCTGCAGGCATTATGGAATCCTCTTTCAAGTTCAACTCCTGGGGGACAACAAAGATCGAATGTTTATCTCTCACCATTTGGCCAAACATCCATTTTGCCCATCTCGAAGCGGATTCAACTCGGGTTTTCCCCCTTAAATCGTTCCTTCTCTCTGTCAATACAGCCAAAAGTTCCACTTTTCTAAGATCATAGTTCTTACAAAAAACTTTATAAATTATCATCTTGCCACTACCTCCTCCCAGTATATTAATTCCGCAGTTCTTATGCCCAACAGGGTTAGCCCCTTCTTTGTGTCAATTGTTTAAGCCGCACAACAATTCAACTACCTGCTAATGCTGAATTACCCTTTCTATCTTCTCCCCTATCCCTACCTCGACCCGCGGGATCTGGGAGATTTGCTTATTATCAAATCAAGTTTTGTTCAGGTCACCCTTCTATTGAAGGTGCTTTCGGGCAGCCGTCCTTTCCTGTCTATCTGGATTTTCCTCTGCAGCTTACTAAATGCCTCTTCTTCGGAGCGCCTTATCGCCTCTCCTGTTAAACCCCACGCATCACTAATTTCCTCCTGAGTCCAAGGGCGTACGATCTTACAGCAGCAATTTCTTATCTCAATTGCCTTCTCCGTCATTTGGATTTTGTCTCTATCGAGGTTTAACTCTTCCCAGAATAAGTTGTGGGGACATTTAGAATTCGTACAATATAGATTGAAACTCAAGGCCGTGCACATCTCTTAACCTCCTTATGGTTATTTTTTTGTGATGTTTTGTGATATTGATTGATGCCCTGGGCCCTTTTCAATCATATACTCAAGTTCCGTGCCACAAGAACCATCCGGTGAATTTTTTATATTCTTTTACAACACCAGTTCACATTTGACACTTCTTAAGAGAAACATTTAAAGAAATTCTTGGGCAGTTTAGAAGAAATGCGCCATAAGGGCAAATGATTGAGCCAAAAGGTAAAGGAGGCTTAATAAGTACCGGTGATTATGATTCTTTTTGTTTCACACCGAAAGGGACAGGCGCTCATAAAAGTAGTTTTTTATTTATTTGTTCTGATGGATATGTCAGATTAGAAGGAGAACTGGAGTCAGAAAAAAACTGGGGAAAGGGAGAGAGTGGAAGTACCACAAAGTGTGGAAATCAGGATTTGGATATGCAAACATTATCAAGTGTGATGGCGACTCCTTTCTGAAATAGTGGATCGGGAAATCTCCCCATCTATACAAGCTTTCAAAAGGTAACCCTCAAAAAGATAATTTTCACAGGCTCATTTTGGGTATTGATAAGAAAGGTCACTATTGATAATCTAATTATGTTTGGGAGAATCTCAGCAAATATACAACAAGGAGGTCATGGTTATGGAAAAGAAGATAAGTAGAAGGGAGTTTTTGAGGGCATCAGCAGCGACAGGAGCAATTCTATCCATGGCCCCCCGTATCACTTTAGCAGAAGAACCAAAACCGATTCAGCTTCTGACGCCTCAACCCGGTAGTGGCAGTTCCCTAATGCAGTTGTTGTGGAAAAGGAAGTCTTCAAGAGAATTTAGCCCGAGGCCCTTGCCCATAGAGGTTCTTTCAAATCTCCTGTGGGCTGGCTTCGGGATCAATCGGCCCGATGGAAGGCGAACCGCACCGACGGCAAGCAATAAGCAGGAGATCGATATCTATGTTGCTGCAGCCAACGGTGTCTATCTATATGATGCCAAAGCAAACCTGTTGAAACCAGTTCTGGCGGAAGACATCAGGGCAATGACGGGTCGTCAGTCTTATGTCAAAGATGCTGCGGTTAACCTCATCTACGTGGCAGATTTTTCAAAGATGGGTGATGGAACCAATGAAGAAAAAATTCTTTTATCAGCAGCCGCAACGGGATTGATCAGCGAGAATGTTTATCTTTATTGTGCTTCCGAAGGATTGGCGACGGTGGTGCGTGCCAATATAGAAAAGCCAGCCTTGGCAAGCGTTATGAAACTACGGCCCGATCAGAAGATTACGCTTGCACAATCGGTGGGATATCCAAAAAAGACATCGTAAAGGGAGGAAACAAACAGGGTGGGTTGAGTTTCTTCCAGGAAATTTAAGGAAAGCGAGCAGACCTTAAACTGTGCCTGCTCGTTTTCCTGTCACTACCATTTACTCACTTGGTGAAAAGAGGCTTCAAATCTGCGTTTTGCATCGCTTGGAAATTGTCATCGCCTGTTCAATCCTATTTTCATGCGCAACGATACAACAAACGCAATTGAAATCAAGAGATGCCGAGGAATTCAACAATCAGGGTTTCGCCCATTGTCAAATAGG
>DASPPQ010000183.1:0-22116 GCA_035625415.1 Thermodesulfobacteriota bacterium | reverse complement strand
CTTTGGCTATCTTTTCCCTGCTGCACAGGCAGGCAAGAGGGATTAGGGGACATTCTTAGAGCAATGCGTTTTCTGAGTTATGAACTCCTTGGCTAGTTGCCAGGTAATGACATTATCAGAAGTCATTAGAAACTTCTGTAGCCATAATGATGTAGGACGGAGGAATGATGAATATCGTACCACTATTTCTTATATCTGCCATCATGGCAATGAATGTCAGCGCAAGTCAGGAAAACACAGCTCCTGTAAGATGGCTTAATGAAGTAGAGAAGAAACTCGTCCAAATTGATAATTACACTTCGTTCTTTCACAAACAGGAACGAGTCAAGGGAAAGTTCAGGGAAGAAGAGGTTGTTTTCCTGAAGTTTAAGAAGCCCTTCAAGGTTTACATGAAGTGGGTCAAAGATCCGGGCAAGGGGCGTGAGGTGCTTTATGCAGAAGGATGGAATCACAACAAGATCAAGGTCTACGAAGTTTGGATGAAAACAGGTTTCACACTCGACCTTGATACAAAAGGCTTTTTTGCCATGAGAGGCAGCCGACACTCAATCACCGAGTCCGGCTTAGAGAACCTGATCAAGGTTCTCGGAAGAGACTTATGTGGCGGTATCCAATCGGGTGAGTTCACATACAGTGAGCTTAGCGAGGAGACGGTCTATGGCTGTCATACCCGGAAAGTCGAGTACCTCTTCCCCAAAGATAAGGCGAAGGGCTACTATTGCTACCGCGCCGTCATCAACATCGACATCGAAACAAAGATTCCGATCAGAGTGAAAATATATGATTGGGAAGGGCTACTCATCGAGGATTACGGATATGAGAGCCTCAAATTGAATGCAGGACTAACGGATGCTGACTTCGCCATAGAAAACCCAAATTACCATTTTTCTTCGTCCAGCGCGAAAGCTCCGCCCATTAGAGCCCTTCAAGAATAAAGGACGGTAACTAAGACCGGCGATGAAAGTGGATGAAGAATACTGACTCGTATCAATCTTTCGCCCAGGAGTCCCATTCCAAGGTAGGTTAATGAGGCATAACCCTGAAAAGCCTGCGTCCATATTTCGCTCCTTTGTTCTGGCAGATTTCATCACACTGGCGAACGCCAGCTGTGGAATGGCGGCCATCTTTTTGTGTCTAAAACATGTAACCGGTAGCCACACTCCTTACCTTTGGTGTATCTTTGTACTCCTTCCTCTATCACTCGTTTGTGACGTTCTGGACGGATTCACGGCCCGCCGTCTCACCCGCCATTCGCCTCTGGGGGGTGACCTTGACTCTTTAGCCGATATTGTTTCTTTCGGCGTAGCGCCGGCTGCCCTTGGATTCACATTGGGCTTGCGGGGTTTATGGGATGCGCTTGTTCTGATTTACTTTGTCGTTTGTGGAATTAGTCGACTGGCACGATTTAATGCCACAGCCGCGATGCTCGCAGACCAAACCGGAAAAGTAAAATATTACGAAGGGACTCCCATCCCCAGTAGCATCATCATTGTAGCGATTCTCGGGATTTTTTACTGGCAAGGGCATATTGACAATCTCATCCCCCTTGGATCTTACCAGATTGGGCTGTGGCTATTTCATCCCCTCTCAGTCCTTTACGCGTTTAGTGGAAGTGCGATGATCAGCACGATTCGTATTTCAAAACCGTGAGATCTCTCTTAATCTGCGCCGAAAATCACAAAAAAGAGCCCGTGGAAAAATCCACGGGCTCTTTTTATGCTGATTGATCAAATCTCTGTCTTATTGTTCTACTGACAAGACCTTCATCGTAGTATCCCTAAGTGTGATCACTCGCTTAGTCTTGGCCCCGGTGTTCTTGACCCTGATTGTTTTCAAAACGCGTTACAGCAAAGTCGCTGTTATAATTGATGACGGCCCATGCCGTACCTGTGCTCGGGTCGACACCATAGGTGCCAAGCTCGTAGCTTGGGTTCCATGGGCCCAATACGAACCCTTTGTTGCCGCTGAAGTTCATATCCACAGCATTGATCCATTCCCCATTATCCCCCTTGGTGGCTAGGCCAAAGGAGCCACTCTTGAGTTGTCCGTTGCCCACTCCATTGGGGTTGTAACCCATCGAAAGTGTGTAGACGTCGGTCCTCTCGGTGCCCAAGTCCGCCATGCCCCACAGCGTGAGGATGTTGCTGGCCAAGTGATCGGCCTTGGCAGGAGCCCAGCCGGTGTCGACTGTCTTGATAAAGTGACGATCGTTGAAGTCCCTGGCGGCACTGCCGTTGACCCCACTGAGAATTTTTGCGGTGGTGCCGTTGTAGTTATCGACTACTTGCGTATAGGAACTGTTGCAATTTAGTTGACCCACTTGACACACCTGGAATTCCTTGCCGTTTAAGCTGTAGCCGAAGGTATCGCCCTTGACGAAGCTGAGCGTCGGAGTTGTGGAAATAAGCCACTCGCAGTTTGGGCTGTTGGGGTCAGCACAGTTAGGAGCCACGTCGGAAGGGAAAGCGGAATAATAGTCTACGTTCACGCGGGGGCCGTCAACAGTGAAGATGTAGTACCCTGTCGTGTGAAGTTGCTGGGCGATCTGGGCCTGGCGTTTGTGGCCGAATGCCGGCACGTCGTATATGTCATCGTTCGACACATAGTACGGCTCAACTGGTGGCGGAGGATTTCCGGGGGTGTAGAACTTGGAACTGTCCGAGGCGCAGAGGATGTTCTCGACCTTTGCGGATACGCCGTCGGTGGGCGTCCCCGTTGTGATCGACACGAGGGAACGGTCGTACATATGGTCGTGGCCGTGTATATAGTAGTGGACACCGTTGTTATACAAGCTAGTGATGAAGGCATTCTGTCCGGCGGGATCCTGGGAGGGATCGCTGCCGAAAAGGGTGTCAACATGGTTTTCGGTGATGAGCCCTTTGTGGCTGAAGACGAACGCGTGCCCCCCCGCAGGCTTGCCCGGGAGCACGGTGTTGATCCAGGACTGCTGGAGGTCAATCGCGTTTGGCCAAGGATTCGTACTTAGTGTGGAGGATGGGTTCGCTTGCAAAGGGGTAAACTGGTCGAGCATCACGAACCTGGCATTATTGAAATCGAAGGAGTAGCTCAAGCCTGTCCAGTTGTTGCCGCCCGTCATGGCGGGGTTGGGGGTGCTAAAGTTGGTGCCCATGACGAAGGGGTTGCCCTTGACCTTCGGGAAGGGCTGAACCGCGGCATCAGGGTTGCTTACGGTAAAGACGTCCGGCGGGGTGGAGTTCATGGCACCAGTCAGGGTCTGAGGGTAGATTCGCTTAAACTCGTAGCCTGCAAGGTTGATTGCGTCGTGGTTGCCCCGGAACGGAAAGAAGCCTATTCCGGCGTTGTAAAGTTCCTGGGCGAAGGCGGCACGGGTATCTTCCGCAGTTGCGACCGAGACTGGCGTCGAACCGGTTTGGTCTACCAGGTCGCCGACCTCAACGACAAACTTAACGCCGTGATTGATGAACTCCTGGTTGAGAGCCTTGATGATGTCGACTGGCACGGAATTTGGGTTCCTGCCGTCGTCGGCTCCGATCCACTGCGTATCACTCATGACGCCGAATCTCCAGGGATCTGCCCATGTCAAGGAAACACCCATCAACATCGTCAATGTCAAAGCCAATGTAATCACTGTTCTGAAGCAAAAAAACTTTTTCATCACATGCCCTCCTTATTAAGATGATTGAGACTCTTGTTTTGACATTCAATTTGCCGCCAGCTAACCCTCTTGAATGTATCACCTCCTTTCTTCAGATGACGTATCTGACCAATCGCCATTCCAAAATACGCCCAGCGAAACAAGACAGAGAAGATGGCGGCCAAATCTTAAAAGTATTTCAACCCGCGTCTGTTACATCTTCATGATGCAAATGTTAAATTTTCACGAATGTTTTAGTAAGAATCCCCTTGCAAAAACATCGGCCCATAACGGAGACGGGAAGAGGATATGTTAGGAGGATGAAAATTGGGTTCAATTCCTAATGGAATATTAGAAGGAAAGGCGGTGGGGTATACCACGTCGACAGCCCTCAATGGTTGGGTATGCGGCGACTTTATAATAATGTTATGATGGAGACCGTCAAAAAAGAATGAGCGGGATAATCAGTATCCGATGAAACCTGACTTTTTATGGGGTGTGGCAACCTCAGCCTTTCAGCTTGAAGGGTCTGTGCATGCGGATTGGGCGCTGTGGGACCCTGTTTTGCAGTCAAGGCCGGACGTCACTCACCATTATCGCCTTTTCAGGGAGGACTTAAAATTACTCAAGGAATTGGGTGTGAATGCCTATCGCTTCTCGCTGGAATGGAGTCGGATCCAACCGGAGGAGGATCGATGGAATGACGAAGCGATTCAGCACTATCAAGAGATCGTGGACATCCTGCGTCAAAACAATATAGAGCCCATGGTGACCCTCCACCATTTTACAAACCCCCGATGGTTCTTCGAAAGGCATCCCTGGCACGAAGCTCATTCTGTATCGAAGTTCTTGCACTATGTTGAAAAAGTGGCATCCGTTCTAAAAGACGTGAGGTACTGGATCACCATTAATGAGCCCTACGTTCTTCTTCTGGGAGGTTATCTCGAGGGGTGCATGCCTCCGGGAATTCAGGATTTTTCCTCCTTCCTAAAAGCATTAAAGAATATTCTCTATTCTCACGAAAAGGCATATGACCTTATCCATTCCATCATGAATGACGCCATGGTCAGTGTGTCTCATAATATGGCCACATTCGCTCCCAACCAGATCTGGAACCCTTTTGACAGACTCCTTTCCCGTTTTGCACAATTCTTTTACAACCACTCTCTGCTCGATGCCTTCCTCACCGGCCGTCTGAAAATAAAATTTCCCTTTGTGAAATCGATTGAGATGGATGTTCCCATCAAGGGAAAACTCGATTTCTTCGGGGTGAATTATTATACGAGAATTCATTTGAGATTTAATCCCCTTCGGAAGATGGGGGTTGAGTTGAAATATAAGGATGTGGAGAGACAAGGAGTGTCCGATATGGGATGGGAGATACATCCCCACGGTCTGGAAAGAGTGCTGAGGGAAATATCGAAACTCCATATTCCCATCATTATTACTGAAAATGGCATTGCCACCGTCGATGACTCGAAAAAGGAAAAATTCATTAAGAGCCATGTGGATGTGATTGAAGAATGCCTGAAGAAGCGGATAGACGTAAGGGGTTATTTCTATTGGTCTTTGTTGGACAATTATGAATGGTTGCGAGGATTCGATGCGAGGTTTGGCCTCTACCGCGTCGATTATGATACGTTAAAACGTAAACCCACCGTGGCTGCGGCTTTTTATTCCTATATCATCAAATCCAGGTCCATTTTTTAACCGAAATATCATCTTTTCGTCATCAATCCGTAACATTAACCCATTAAGATTCCTTACAAAATGTTGCTTTGCGATTTACACATTCACACAACCTATTCCGACGGATCCGTGAAACTCAGAAGAACGGTAGACCTTTTCGGCCAGGCAGGATTCGATGTCATTGCCATCACGGACCACGTGGTCAACGGAGATAATCCTTTTGGAAAACTAGCTAACCGATTCAAATTCTCTGTGACAGAGGACAGCTTCGAGGATTACATGTCTCACATCAAAGAGGAGGCGGAGAGGGCGTGGGATCGATACGGGTTGTTGGTTATTCCAGGGGTCGAGATTACCAAAAACTCCTTCTCTTCTGACAAATCTGCCCATTTCCTCCTAATCGACGTCAAAGAATTCATCCCCGCCTCGTGGGGATATGAAAAGATTTTCCTCGAAGCGAAGAAGCAGGATGCTCTGATTGTCGCCTGTCATCCTCACCGCACCTCTGACAAGACTTTCATTGATACACTTTTTCTCTGGAATAACCGGGACAAGTATGCCAGGTATATCGACGCCTGGGAGATTGCCAACCGCGATGATGTTTTTAACGTCATCAGCCTGAAAAAATATCCCTACATCGCAGGGAGCGATTTTCACAAGGTCAGACATCTTTATTCGTGGAAATCCCTTCTGAATTGCGAAAGGGATGTGGAATCAATCAAACAGTGTATCCGGTCGAACTGGGGAGTTGCGATCACCCTTTTTAGAAATTGATGGGTCATGATGAGAACGTCGCACCCAAATAATGAAAATTGATAACCCCTCTCTATCCCCCCTTAATTTAAGGGGGGTGAAGGGGGGTTACTCAACCCTATGGAGAGATGGGCATTGTTTCAGTTGCCGCTGAGCGAAACCCGCTTTCTATAGAAGGAGAAAAGAAATGGTGCTCTTTTGGATTTTTGTAGTGTTGGTTTTTTTTGGATTGATCATTTACGGTCTTCAGATCGTTGCAGTTCGGTCAGCCCTTTCTCCGACAAGAAACCGGGAGGGACATACGATCCGCCCTCAATCCTATCCTCCCATTTCTGTCATCAAACCTCTCAAAGGGTTAGAGGACAATCTGTTCGGCAACCTTGAGAGCTTCTGCGTCCAGGATTATCCGGAATATGAAGTGATCTTCTCTCTTCAAGATGAGAATGATCCGGCTTATAAGGTTGCCCGGAAGATAAAGGAGAAGTTCGAGGATAAACGCATTTCGATCGTCGTCGAAAGATGCCATCATGGATTCAATCCAAAGGTCAATAATCTCTTTTCTGCCTACCGGCAGTCAAAATACCCCACCATCTTAATAAGTGACAGCAATGTCATGGTGGACCCGCACTATCTAAGAACGATTGTAAAGCCTATGGATAACCCGGAAGTCGGACTGGTTTGCAATCTGATCAAGGGCATAGGAGGAAAGACCATCGGTTCGATCTTTGAGAACCTCCATCTAAACTCTTTTATCCTGGGGAACGTTTGCTTTCTGGATAAGTACCTGAGGATCCCCTGTGTGGTGGGGAAATCCATGCTCATGAGAAAAAGCGATCTGGAAGCCATCGGCGGCCTGGCGTCCGTGAAGGACGTTCTGGCAGAGGATCATTTCATCGGCGAAAAGATCAGAGGGCAGAACCTAAGGGTGGTTATCTCAAATTACTTGATTAATAATGTAAACGAATACTGGAATCTCCGGAAGTTTATCAATCGCCACGTTAGATGGGGAAAGATGAGATGGAAAATTGGGGGGATCAAATACCTTCTTGAGTTGACCATCAACCCTGTATTTATCGCCTTTCTTCCCCTGTTCCTGTTCGGTCTGATGGAAAAGACCCTCTTACTTCTGTTTTCGGCTTGTCTGATAAAAATCATCGGCGATTTCTATCTGGGGAGGAGTATCTCAACGACCATCCACCCTTGGCTCTACCTCTTATCGCCAATCAAAGACCTCCTCATCGGCCTGCTATGGTTTGCTCCGCTCGCCGACGACACTGTGGTCTGGAGAGGGAACCGGTATCTGATGGGCAAGGATACAAGACTCTCCCTCTGTCCAGAAAGAGGAAGGCAATGGAAGTACAAAATCATGGAAGGCATCAAAGCTAAATTTGCCTGGTAAGCTGTATGAAAGGAGGATTGTAGAAATCGAAAAAACGGTCTATTTTCCGAGTATCACGATCAGACTTGAAGCTCTCTTGACTAAGCAGGAAGGAATCATTACTGCCCTGGTCGCGCTTTGCGCGGTCGTAGCGATTTTCCTTGGAATCGTCTGGCTGTTTCTAAGGAAAGATACATTGCTCTTCGCCACCTTAGGTTTCAGTTTCTGCTATTTGATTGGAAGAAACTTTTGGAGGTTTAGATCCCGCAGACTCTCTATAGAAAACTAACGCATAGATATCGAAGGAGGATTGGGCATGAAAAGGAAAGAGGAAGGAAAAACAAGAAACATGGGAAATTCATTTCGAAACGAAACGATTAAGAAGAATAAAAAAAAGGTGGAATTTAGCCTCTCCGCGCCAGAGGCAAGAGAGGTATTTCTTACTGGTGAATTTAATCATTGGGATATCCGGTCGATGCCGATGAAGAGGAGCAAGGACGGAAACTGGAAAGTTCAAACAAGCCTGCCCCCGGGCCGCTATGAATATAAATTTGTTGCGGATAACCATTGGGTTGAGGATGTCCCCCGCGCGGAACTTGCCGCCAATGTCTTCGGCACACAGAATCTAATTCTAAGGGTTGAATAGACTCATCTCGGGGAATGAATCATCAGCAAAGTAAACTCCGTTAGAAATTTCATCGGGGAATGAAACCCCGCCGGAATCATTCTAAGATTTAACCCCTCTGCAGAGCAGCGAGGTATTATTTCTAACGGGGTAAAGTGAACGAAGGAGGGACCCTCTGATGATCTTGAGAGAAGGGGACAAAGTAAAGAAAACAGAAAGCGGGATCATTTATGAGGTGAAAAAGATCCATGATAAGGAGTTTGTCATCCTGAGTTCAGAAGACGGTTCGAGGACCGCAATGATGAACATGAAAGGCGTGGACTTACACTTTTCCCGGATATCTCTCTGTGTTACGGAAAGTTGAGGCTCCCTAAAACAATCTGTCGAGAAGCGAAGCTTTCCGCCAATCACGACAAGGCGGGACGGCGCACGTTCCGGTCAATCGGCATTTCTCTTCTGGAGCAATGGCCAGAGATCATCGGGGAGGGACGAAAGCAAATTCGAGGAGCTGGATGGCCTGGTTCTATCTTTTAGCCGCGGCAGCGTTTGAAATCGGGTGGATATACAGTCTGAAATTCACGGAAGGGTTTACCCGTTTTTGGCCCATGGTTTTTTACGGTTTTTTTGGTTTGGGTGCGGTTGTTTTTCTTTCCTTGGCCCTGAGATATTATCCCGTAGGAATAACCTATGCGGTTTGGGTAGGGATAGCGGCAGCGGGTAGCAATATCATCGGCATTCTCTTTTTCGGCGAGCCTTATCGATTTGTAAGGATACTATTTATCGTGATGATCATCGGCGGTGTCGTCGGACTAAGGTTCTCCTCAGTCAAGTAGTGCTCGAGTGAGGAGATTACCAGTCGGGCTTTGAGGCATGTTTAAACGGGAAATTCATCTATGAACCCTGTTCTGATTGTTGAGGACGAAAGGGATATTCTTGAACTGGTTGAATATCATCTCAGACAAGCCGGTATTCCTGTCATCTCAGCCCTGGACGGTTCTTCCGGTTTAGAAAAAGCGAGAAGGAAACTCCCAGCCCTCGTTATTCTGGATCTGATGCTTCCGGGGATGGATGGAAAGGATGTCTGTCGATCGCTCAAGTCAAATCCCCTCACAAGATGGATTCCCGTCCTCATCCTGACGGCAAGGACTGGAGAGATAGACAGAATTATTGGGTTTGAGTTAGGTGCAGATGACTATGTGACCAAGCCTTTCAGCCCGACAGAGTTAGTCTTGAGAGTGAAAGCGATCCTCCGAAGAATGGAAATGGATCGGGAAGGTGAGAAGATCATCCAGATCGGAGATCTCCTTATAGATGTTGAAGAGCATCATGTTTCTGTAAAAAAAATCCCTATTCAATTGACTTCAACCGAGTTCAAACTTCTTGTGGAGCTCGCCTCAAAAAGGGGGCGAGTTCAAACTCGCACAAGTCTCTTGGACAGGGTATGGGGATACACCTTCGAAGGGTATGATAGGACAGTGGATACCCATATTCGCCATTTGAGAGAAAAACTTGGAGATTTGGGGAACTATATCGAAACACTTAGAGGAGTAGGATACCGCTTTCGATCAGATAACGAATGAAATCACTGTCTCTTTCACCCCGCGTCTGCCTGGTATGGACATCTTGCTCATCCTCCTTTGCGCTCACCACTTTTAACTTTTCATACAAATTTCACTTGACTGACATCTTCTTGTAACATTTGAAAGCTAAGCTATGGTTGATGAATGCATGGTTACTTACTGACCTCCACATCCATACCACATTTAGCGACGGAACCATGCCGATAGAAGAGGTTGTCAGAATTTACGGGGAAGCAGGCTTTGATGCCATCGCGATCACAGACCATCTGTTTGATACGCAGTCTCCGAGAAGCCTTGAACTTTACGATGAAGGAAAGTCGATCAAGGATCTGAAAGGCTATTTCTGCAAGATTGAAGAAATCTCACGGTGGGCCCGAGAGACTTACGATCTCTTGGTGATTCCTGGCCTAGAGATCTGTAATCTACTTGAAGATTACCACATCCTTGGCATTGATTTGAAGGAGGCACTCAATCCAAACCAGAACGCAGACGGTGTGATTCAGGAGATTCATCATCAGGGTGGCCTTGCCATTGCTTCCCACCCTCATTTGAAGCTCTCCCATTTCATGGAAGATGATAAAGTTTCGATTCGGAACTATCCCCTTCACCTTTGGAAGCATAGAGAAAAGTACGCTGGGAAGCTCGATGCATGGGAGATTGCGAACCGTGAAGACCTCTTCAGTGTCGTGAGTTTGGAGCATCTTCCCTTTGTGGCCAATTCCGATTTCCACGAGCGCCATCACCTCACTGCCTGGAAATCACTCATTTTTGCAGAAAAAGAGAAAGAAGCCATAAAGCAAGCCATTCTTCAAAGGAAGCTCTCTCTCTTCTTTTTCAGTGAGAATGGCTCAAAGGGTGAGGCGGTCCAGGCCAAGATTTTCCATGAAGAGACGGAGCACGCTGACCAAACAGAAGGGACGGGGAAAGCTAAGGTATTAATTGTGGACGACGAGAGAGACCTTGTCGCGATGCTGGCCTACAACCTCGGCAAGAAGGGATACCAAATTTCAACTGCCTATAACGGCTTCGAAGCCTGGCGGAAAATCGAATCAGAAAAGCCGGACCTTTTAATCCTGGACCTGATGATGCCGGATCTCGACGGGTGGGAGCTCTGCCGTTTGGTCCGCCGGAGTCAAACAAAAGAAATCACCGAGATTGGAATATTGATGCTTACCGCCAGGGCCATGCCGGAAGACAGAGTTTACGGTCTTGAAATCGGAGCGGATGATTACCTTACGAAACCTTTTTCTCTCAATGAATTAGTACTCCGGGTAGAAAGGCTGGCCAGCAAGAAAAAGTCGGTCTATCAGCTAAAAGAAGAACTGGAGTCTCTTCAGTCTTCGATGCACAAGAAAGAAACGGACCTCAAACGAGTTGTCCATGATCTGAAAAATCCTCTCCTCTCCATTGGAGCCTCTGCAAAAAGAATGCTTCGTAGGAGCCAAAACGAGGAAGAACTGAGAATTCTTGGGATGATTTATGACAGCAGTGTCCGGTTGACCGGATGGATTGACGATACCCTTTCTTCCAATAAACCGGAGGCTGAAATAAAGGAGGTCGATATCCAACAACTGGTTCGGCAAGTAGCCAATTTACTGAAAGAAACAAGCGAGGAGAAAAAGATTGATATTTCCTTGGACTTACCACCTTCCACTCCACGCATATTCTGCCACGAACAATTGATGTTCCGGACAATCGAGAACCTCTTAAACAATGCATTAAAGTATACCCCGGCCGGCGGAAAAGTGGATGTCACCATCACGCCGTATCTTCAATGGAAGGAAGGAGGCTTTGTTGAGATATCCATTAAGGATACAGGGGTAGGAATTTTGGAGGATGAAATCGACAGAATTTTTGAGCCATTCTACAGGGGGAGGAATCATCTCAACCAGGCAGGGGCTGGCTTAGGACTTTCATTTGCCAAGCAGTCAGTCGAACTCCATGGAGGCAAAATCTTGGTTCAGAGCGAACCTCGGAAAGGGAGCACTTTCTCCATCCTGTTGCCCGTTAAGTCAAGAATTAAAGTGTCCGAGGTAGCGGATAATTGACATTCCTAAGAAGGTCTTAAATTGGTTACGGCTCCTCTTTAATAGAAATTTAACTTCCCCGTCATGAAATCGTGACATCGATTTGTTTGAATGAGGTTCATCGATTGGATAAGGAGGTTCATATGAATTGTCAACGCCCTATGAATTGTCCTCACTGCGGCAGTACCATGATCTTCAAAAAATTTTTTGAATATGGCGGGCACTCTTGGGGATGGGAATGCATCTTTTGTAAAGACATTATTGAACAGTTCCCGGAGGTCCGTCGACTTCCCAAAGAAGACTGGAACGAAAGGGAGGAACAGAGGTTCGGGAAGGAATGGCACTGATTCCAAATAAGACGAATCTCCCAAATGGTCCCCTCCTCTTCGCTAGGGGGAGGATGTCCAGATGACGTCGCCCCTCATCTCAATCCTCTCCTTCCGAGGGGAGAGGATGTATTGGGTATCACGCAAGGAAGATTGAGATGGATAAAGATTTTGTTCCGGAAAAATATGGAATGGTGATCTGTCCGCTTTGCGGCGGGAAAGGATTTTTAATCAAATTTTCTGAACAGGTTGACGTTACGTTAAGAAAGGTATGCATCAAATGTGGTGGATTTGGTGCAATTAGAAAGGAAGAAGAGGCTTTCAAAAGTCTGGGGAATTAGATCCAACGGAGCGAAAAAGATGGGTTTGGGTGGGAACAAACGGTTTGACAATGGAAAGCTCCAAGCGATGATCCGGAAGAGAGTAAATTCTTTGTTATTGAGAATGCGATACTTAAGACTGCTGGCGAAATAAATGTCTTGATAGGTCTTAATGCCATCAGGAGAGACCAGGGTTTCAAAAGAGCCGAATCTTACCCCCCACCCGAAACAGGAGAGTTCCTGTCCCTTTAGCTGCCGGTGAAAAGCTCAAAGCGACAATCATGGGTTTCCTTATGTAGAATGTAATGTCTCCATCAGTCAATTTCGTCCTCCAACTTCCGTGGGGCTCTTTAAACAAAAAGACAAACCCGTGAGGAGGCGAGAAAGGGATTTAACCAAAATGTTATAGAACTGTAACACAACCGTAACAAAGAGAAGTTATTCTAACAAGACATAATTTAAAAAGAGACAAAGGAGGTAACAAAATGAATCGTTCGGGGAGAAGTTTGTTGGGGGCAGAAAAGAAGAAGGTTTTAGTCCTGATCGCAATCCTCTTGGTTTCAATCGTCTTTGGAGGCATTGGCCATGCAAAAGATGTCGAACTCATAGGAGCGGGGGCTACGTTTCCATATCCGCTGTATTCAAAGATGTTTGATGTCTACAACAAAGAATCTGGGGTGAAAGTAAACTATCAAGCAATTGGCTCAGGGGGAGGGATACGACAGCTGACCAATAAAACAGTGGATTTCGGGGGATCGGATGCGATTATGAGCGACAAAGACTTGGCGGAAGCATCTGCTCCGGTCCTTCACATCCCCACCTGCGCCGGCGCGGTCGTTGTAACTTATAATCTCTCAGGAAACCTCAAATTGAGATTTACGCCGGATGCCATTGCTGACATTTTCCTCGGAAAGATAAACAAATGGAACGATCGTCGCATTTCTGAAATCAATCCGGGCGTGAAGCTTCCTGACATGAATGTCACGGTGGTGCACCGATCTGATGGGAGCGGTACGACCTCCATCTTCAGCGATTATCTGAGCAAGGTCAGCAAAGAATGGAAGGAGAAGGTTGGCGGAGGTACTTCCTTGAGCTGGCCGACGGGCCTGGGTGGAAAGGGCAATCCAGGCGTTGCAGGTCTGGTCCAACAAACACCCGGAAGCATCGGCTATGTCGAGCTCATCTATGCCCTTCAGAACAAGATGCCTTATGGTATGGTGAAAAACAAGAAAGGCAATTTTGTGACGGCCACCCTCGCCTCAACAAGTAAGGCCGCAGACACGAATCTGCCCGATGATATGAAGGTGAGCCTTACCGATACGGATGCACCGGAAGGTTATCCGATCAGCGGGTTCACCTGGATTCTCCTTTACAAAGACCAAAGTTACGGAGACAGGACTGAAGAAAAACCAAAGGAGTTGGTTAAGTTGCTCTGGTGGATGACTCACGAAGGACAAAAATATACCGAGCCTCTCGAATATGCGCCTCTTTCAAAAAAGGCCGTGGAAAAGGCTGAAAAACTGATCAAGTCTATCACTTACAAGTTGAGTACAGTCATGAAATAATTTGTGGGACAGGGGTGGATAAAATAGATGGGACATGAAAAATGAACCACAGCAGAGCCGAAGTACTGGTGCTTGAGGCTAAAACAGAGACGATGCGCTGGCGAAAACCCGCACTCTCGGAACCTTCTTTTCGCAGAATATTGTCCGTTGCAGGAGCGTTTGTCTTGCTTCTCCTGCTGGCCATCTTCTTTTCGCTGATCATTGCCTCCTATCCTGCCATTCAGAGTTTCGGTATCCGGTTTCTCATCGGTTCCACATGGGATCCGGTGAGGAGTGAATTCGGGGCATTTCCCTTTGTCGTGGGTACTCTTGCCACCTCTTTTTTCGCCCTCGTCATCTCGGTCGTCTTCTCTATCCCGATCTCCATCTTTTTGGGGGAATACTCTGCCCGGGGTACTACGGCCACCTTCATCAAAAGCATGCTCGAACTGCTGGCGGGTGTTCCTTCGGTTATTTATGGATTCTGCGGACTATTCATCCTTGCCCCCTTGGTGAGAACGTTGGAGATGAAGATAGGTGTGGCCCCTTACGGGGTGGGGATATTCACAGCTTCGCTCGTTCTTTCGATCATGATCATACCCTATTCAGCCTCGATCGGACGAGAGGTGATTAGCCTCGTTCCTTCCGATCTCAAAGAGGCGGCCTTTTCGCTCGGAGCAACCCGTTTCGAGGTAATACGA
This sequence comes from Thermodesulfobacteriota bacterium, assembly GCA_035625415.1. Classification (GTDB taxonomy): domain Bacteria; phylum Desulfobacterota; class BSN033; order BSN033; family UBA1163; genus UBA1163. The sequence goes on along the minus strand of DASPPQ010000183.1, from coordinate 7,557 downwards.
AAGGTCATTCTTCCCTATGCGAAGTCCGGAATCGTTGCAGGAATTCTTCTCTCACTCGGAAGGGCCCTGGGAGAGACCATGGCTGTCACCATGGTGATCGGAAACTCGAATTTCATTCCGAAAGGTATTTTCAGTCCTGCCAACACCTTGGCCAGTGTGATCGCCAACGAATTCACGGAAGCGACGGGGAGCCTCTACCTTGCAAGCTTGATCGAACTGGGCCTTGTGCTCTTCATCGTCACCACCGTTATCAACCTCATAGGGAAGTTGATCATCCGCCGCATGGGTGTAGAAGGATAAGGGAGGTTAACATGAAAGCACCCTCGATCAGAAGAAGAATTTTGTATAACAAGTTATTCAAGATGATCATCGTTCTTCTCACCTTTTGTTCCATCCTTCCCATGTTTTTCATCCTCTTTTTCATCACCAGCAAGGGGATCTCCGTGATCAACTGGAGATTTCTAACCCAGCTTCCAAGACCTGTCGGCGAGATGGGCGGCGGAATTTCAAACGCCATCATCGGAACCTTTATGTTAATCGGCATCGCGACGGCAATCTCTATCCCCATCGGCATCCTTGCCGGGATTTTCTTATCGGAAAACAGGAAAGGAAGGCTCGCCTCTCTTATAAGATTGTGTGTCGAGACACTTCAGGGGGTTCCTTCCATTGTGATAGGCATCATTGCCTATATCTGGCTGGTTGTTTCGATGGGATCGTTTTCAGCCGCCTCAGGAGGATTTGCTCTCGGTCTGATGATGCTTCCGGTTATCATTACCGCGACAGAGGAGACCTTGAAACTCATTCCGGAGAGCTTAAGAGAAGCGTCCCTGGCATTGGGAGTCTCCTACCCCAGGACGATTTTGAAAGTGATCCTACCGGCAGGCGTGAGCGGTATCGTGACAGGAATCCTCTTAAGCGTCGCAAGGGTCGCCGGTGAAACAGCGCCTCTTCTTTTTACGGCGTTCGGGAGTCCCTTTATGAACCTCAACATCCTGAAACCCATGAACAGTCTCCCCCTGATGATTTTCAACTATGCCACGAGTCCTTATCCCGAATGGCATACGCTTGCCTGGGGAGCCTCTTTTATTTTGATCGTGTTTGTCCTGGGTCTAAATCTCTTCACAAAGGTTGTGACAAGAAGATGGAAAGTACAGTTCTAAGGATCGAGAACTTCAGCGCCGTTTTCGGCCAAAATCAAGTTTTAAAAGGGGTCAACCTTTCGATACCTCAAAACAGAATTACAGCGGTTATGGGGCCATCGGGCTGTGGCAAAACCACCCTCATTCGCTGCGTCAATCGGATGCATGAGTTGACCCCAGATGCCACGGTCTCCGGAAGGATTCTTTTGGACGGCGAAGATATTTATGCCACGGATCCCATCATCGTACGGAGGCAAATTGGAATGGTTTTCCAAAGGCCCAATCCATTTCCCATGATGAGTATCTATGACAACGTGATCGCTGGATATAACCTGAACGGAATCCGTCTGGCCAAAAATGAGAAGGACAGAGTGGTCGAAGAGTCACTGCGGAAGGCCGCCCTTTGGGAAGAGGTTAAGGGGGCTCTCCATAGGAGGGGAAGCTTTCTCTCCGGCGGGCAGCAGCAGCGGCTCTGTATCGCTCGTGCCCTTGCCATGCAGCCTGACGTTCTTCTCCTTGACGAACCCACCTCCGCCCTGGATCCGAAATCAAGCTCACGTATCGAGGAGTTGATCGTAGAGTTGAAAGGCGCGGTCACCATCATGCTCGTCACTCACAACACCGGCCAAGCGGCTCGCGTTTCGGACTACACGGCCTTTCTATATCTGGGTGAACTCATCGAGTTCGGACCCAGTGGAAAAATGTTTACCGCTCCGAAGGAAAAAATGACGGAAGAATATTTGACTGGAAAATTTGGATAAAAGTTTGGGACCAATTAGATAACGCGAATCGTTAATGGAAACTCATTTCCAACAAGAGCTCGAAAAACTGAAGGGAAACCTCTTAGTAATGGCGACATGGGTCGAAGAGGCCATCAACAACGCGGTCCAGTCGCTCGTAAGAAGGGACCCCGAACTGGCTCAGAAGGCCTTTGAAGCAGAAGACAGGATCAACACCATGGATATCGCTATCAACAGCGAATGCTTGAATCTTCTCGCTTTGAGGCAGCCCATGGCCGCTGACCTTCGATTCATCACCTCTGCTTTGAAGATCATTACCGACCTTGAGCGAATGGGTGACCAGGCCGTGAACATTGCCGAGCGCGCCGTCTCATTAAACCGCGAACCTCAGCCCAAGCCCTATGTCGATATCCCTCGGATGGCTGAGATTGCCCAGTCGATGGTCAAAGATGTGCTTGATGCCTTTGTAAACCGAGACTCAAAATTGGCCCGATCCGTTTGCGAAAGGGATGATCAGGTCGATAGATTAAACGACCAGGTGGTAAAAGAGCTACTCCCCCATATGATGTCCGATCCGAAAACCCTTACCCGGGAAGTCCACCTGATGATCGTTGCGCGATGTCTGGAAAGAATTGCCGACCATGCAACGAATATCGCCGAGGATGTGATCTTTATGGTGGATGGCCTGGTCATCAAACACCGTGCCGATACAAAGAATAGGGAATTAGGAGATAGCTTATGATCAAGGTCAAAGTTCTTTTTCTGTGCACGGGAAATTCCGCGCGCAGTCAAATGGCCGAAGCCTTCCTCAGAGAGTATGGTGGAGAATGGTTCGAAGCGTATAGCGCTGGAACTGAGCCGAAAGGTATCCATCCTGATACGAACCGTGTCATGGAGGAAATCGGAATAAGTCTTAGCGGTCAGCAGTCCAAACACGTGAAGGAATACATGGGTAAGGTACACTTCGGATATTTGATCACTCTGTGCGGTGAAGCGGAAGAGCGCTGCCCCACCACGTTTCCGGGAATTGGCCGAAGACTGCGCTGGTCATTCGAAGATCCTTCAGCCTTTGGGGGGTCGGAGGGTGAAAAGTTGGCAAAGTTTCGGGAGGTGAGGGATGGGATAGAACAACAGATCAAGACCTGGCTTGCCGAAGTACAGGCTAAATGACCCATCTTCTAACAGCTCCGAGACCTCTTTAAATTTCCAAAATTCTCTTCAGGAACTCCCCTATTATCAAGCACTCGTATTCTTCTTTCTACGAACTACGTTCACTACGCTCCGTCTTTTGAGACGGGAACAAATTTTCTTGATCAAAGAATCATAATTTGTTAATTTCAAACAAACAGATTGACGATCTTTATGAAAGTACCCAGATGACGGAATCGAATCCCGCCCGTAAGATGGAGGTTCGAGGGCTCCATTTCTATTACGGGTCTAATCATGCCCTCAAAAATATCAATATTACCATCAGAGAGCGCCAGATCACCGCTTTGATCGGGCCCTCCGGATGCGGGAAATCGACCTTTCTCCGGACCCTCAACCGGCTGAATGAACTCATTCCTCAAACCCGTATTGAAGGAACCGTCACGCTGGATGGTCAGGACATCTATCAGCCGGGGACGGATGTTGTCTCTCTCAGACAACGGGTCGGCATGGTCTTTCAACGTCCGAACCCATTTCCAAAAAGTATTTTCGAAAACGTTGCCTTCGGCCCAAGGGTGCTGGGAGCACGCACGAGAAGAGAAATTGAAGGAAAAGTGGAACAGAGCCTCATGGCCGCAGCCCTCTGGCCGGAAGTGTCGGATCGACTCCATATCAATGCCCTCGGCCTCACCCTGGGGCAACAACAGCGCCTCTGCATCGCACGCGTGTTAGCCGTTCAGCCCGAAGTCATCCTCATGGATGAGCCCTGCTCTGCTCTCGACCCCTTAGCCACTCTTAAGATAGAAGAGTTAATGCAGGAATTAAAAAAGGACTATACCATCGTCATTGTCACTCACAACATGCGCCAGGCCGCCCGGACTTCCGATTGGACAGGATTTTTTCATCTGGGAGAGTTATTGGAATATGGTACAACTGACGACATTTTTACGCGTCCACAAAACCCCCAAACCGAAAATTATGTCACAGGAAGATATGGATAAGAGAAGAAGCACCAAATTCCAAGCACCAATTAACAAAGAAATCTCATCCGCACTGCAACAGACCCCCTCACCCCATCCTTCTCCCCTCAGGGGAGAGGGGAAAGGTGAGGGGCGTTTTGGCCATTGGAATTTCGAAATTAGAAATTATTTGACATTTGGGATTCGGGATTTGGGAATTTTTGTTCTTCTTTTGTTTATTTTATTCGGTGCGGGTTGTCAAAGATCCAAGGCGGGGATCACGGTGGCGGGTTCCACTTCGGTTGAGCCTTTTGCCGAATTATTGGCTGAAGAATACATGTATCGCCATCCTGAATCCCATATCTATGTTCAGGGCGGCGGATCCACGGCAGGGATAGAGGCTGCCATTACCGGCGCCGCAAACATCGGGATGTCCTCACGCAATCTGATAGGCGACGAGAAGAAGCTCCATGCAGTCACCATCGCAAAGGATGCTATTGCCGTCATTGTCCACCCCTCGAGTCCGATAGTGGATCTTCCATTAGATCGAATCAGGGAAATCTTTTCCGGAAAGATAACAAATTTGAAAGAGTTAGGAGGCCCCAATCGTTCCATTGACATCGTCACCCGGGAAGAGGGCTCTGGCACAAGAGAATCTTTCCAGAAGTTTGTGATGGGAAAAGAGGATATCAGCCTGGGAGCTTTGGTCCAGGACTCCAATGGGGCGGTCCGTCAGGTCGTGGCGAGCAACCACAATGCCATCGGATATATTTCATTGGGATTGGTCAATGAACAGGTAAGGGCGCTGAAAATCTCAGGGGTGAAACCGAATTTGACCGAAATTGACAACGGTAAGTATACGTTGGTTCGACCTTTCCTATTCATTTTTAAAGAGGAACCCATGGGGGAAGCAAAGTCCTTTTTGGAATTCGTCTTAAGCCCGTTAGCTCAAAAACTGCTTTTACAGGAAGGGCTTGTCCCCGTTCTCAAAAAAGTGGCTCGGGAATAGTCATGCAAGTCAAAGAGAAAATCATTGAAAAAACATTTCTTGTGATTGCCTTCTCATCTATTGCCATACTGGCCTTGATTACCTTCTTCATTTTTGAAGAAGGGCTTCCTTTGATCTTGAAGATTGGGCCCAAAGCTTTCCTCCTCGGGGAGCGATGGATTCCGAGCAAGGGTTTGTTTGGCATCTTCCCGATGATCGTCAGTTCTTTCTGGGTGACCCTTGGGGCCCTGCTCTTAGGCATTCCTCTCGGGTTGGCCTGTACGATTTTTTTATCGGAGTTGATCCCTCCCTCCGTAGGACTATTGCTGAGACCCGCGATCCAGCTTCTGGCGGCCATTCCCTCCGTCATCTATGGCTTCTGGGGGCTAATCGTCCTTGTCCCGTTGATTCAAAATCATTTGGGAGGACCCGGCCTAAGCATCCTTGCGGGATCTCTCGTCTTAGGCTTCATGATCCTCCCCACCATTATCACGATCTCAGAGGATTCACTAAAAGCTCTTCCCCCTACTTATAAGGCGGGAGCGCTTGCGTTGGGCGCAACGCACTGGCAGACCATCTGGCGGGTATTGATCCCAGCCGCAAGGTCCGGGATAGTGGCCAGCGTCATTTTAGGCATGGGGCGTGCCATCGGAGAGACCATGGCCATGATCATGATCCTTGGAAATGCGGTGAAAATGCCGACTTCATTCCTGGATTCCGCCAGGACACTCACCACGAATATCGGCATTGAAATGGGATATGCTTCCGGGGATCACCGGCAGGCCCTGTTTGCGACCGGTGTGGTTCTCTTCTTCATCATTATGGCCTTGAATACCCTGGCCATCTCTCTATCGCGAAGGAGAGTCTATTGATTAACAATCGTACTCGATATCTGACTCAGTCCATTGCAAAAATCCTCATCTGGATGGGCGCTTTATCGACCATCGCAGTGATGATCTTGATCCTCTTCCAGATTTTGCGGGAGGGATTGCCTGTGCTTCACCCTCTCTTCTTTCTCGATTCTCCAAAAAATATGGGCCGGGAGGGCGGTATCTTCACCACGATCATTGGAACGATCGCTTTGACGGGCGTGGCCATTCTATTTGGCGCTCCTCTCGGGGTTGGAACAGCCGTCTTCCTGAGGGAATACACAAGAGAAAGCAAGACCAGCCGCCTTATTCGTTTTGGAACAGATTGCCTGGCCGGGGTGCCTTCTATTATTTTTGGCCTGTTCGGGTTTGTCTTTTTTGTTATCCGGCTTAATATGGGATGGTCCATCCTTTCGGGTGGATTAACGTTAGCAGCCATGATCTTGCCTACGGTCATCAGTACGGCCGAAGAGTCGATCAAAGCCATCCCCCCATCCTATCGCGAAGTGAGTTATTCTCTCGGTGGGACGAAGTGGCAGACGATCACCCGGGTCGTACTTCCCAGCGCCTTGCCGGGAATCTTCACGGGCATCCTGCTGAGCGTTGGAAGGAGTATCGGAGAGACCGCTGCGGTCATTCTAACGGCCGGCTCCTCATTAGTGATGCCGACCTCCCTCTTCTCTCCTATCCGAACCATGTCCGTCCATTTCTATATCCTCGCGAGAGAGGGGATCTCCATGAAGATGGCGTATGGAACTGGAGCTGCTTTGATTTTGTTCGTCTTGATGGTTAATATCATTGCTCAATGGTTGATCAACCGGTATATCCGGCGTCGGACATAGGCCCCGTTAGAAACTTTAGGCCATTAAACCCCGACGGGGTCGCTCTAAAATTTAATCCCACTTCAGCGGGACTGCCGAGCAGCGGTTCATTATTTCTAACGGGGTAAAGGAGTGTCATGTCTCAAGAGAGCAAAATCGTTATCAGCGATTTCAGTTTCTATTACGATTCCTCTCTGGCCCTAAGGAATATCAATGTCGATATTCGACCCAAGGAGATATTCGCCGCCTTCGGCCCGGCCCGAAGCGGAAAGACGACGTTCCTCAAAAGCCTTAATCGTTTAACGGACCTGATTTTTGGCGCCAGTCACACCGGAACCATTCTCTTAGAGGGCATGGATATCTATGATCCCGGGGTGGACCTGACTCATCTACGGAGGCGCATTGGAATGGTCTTTGATCTTCCAACCCCACTCCCCATGTCCATTTTCGATAATGTGGCTTATGGTCCCAAGCTCAACAAGATTATCCATAAGAGACGCTTGGCTGAAGTAGTGGAAAAAGCTTTGAGATCAGCGGTGCTCTGGGAGGAGGTCAAGGATCGTCTGCATACCTCGGCCCTTCGACTTTCCGGTGGACAACAGCAGCGCCTCTGCATCGCACGCATCCTCGCTCTGGAACCTGAGGTTCTTCTGCTTGATGAGCCCTGCTCCGGATTGGACCCCATTTCTACAGCCAGCGTTGAGGAAACTCTCATTCAATTAAAAAAGGACTATACCATCATTCTGGTGCCTCATAACGTTCAACAAGCCTCACGGGTGGCTGATCGGGCAGGATTTTTTCTGAACAGTGAAATGATTGAAATAGGACCGGCCTATCAAATCTTTACCAAGCCCGAAGATAAGCGAACTGAAGATTATGTCACCGGACGTTTCGG
>DASPPQ010000182.1:0-4859 GCA_035625415.1 Thermodesulfobacteriota bacterium | reverse complement strand
TGGCTTTTATCAGCTCATCCGGTGCAGTTTCCTTGTTCATATAACCGGCCGCTCCTGCTCTGAAAGCCCTCACGGCGTATTGATCCTCGGGGTATATACTGAGCATGAGGACTGGCAAAGCGGGGTACAGGCGCTTCAATTCCTTTAGCGTATCCAAACCGCCTCGCTCCGGCATTACGATATCGAGTACCACCGCGTCCCAATCCTCCGTTCGAGCAAGATCGAGTACTTCGGCGGAATTCTGCGCTTCCCTTACCATTGCAATGTCGGTTTCCCCTGAGAGGATTTGTTGCAGGCCTCTCCTGACTATGGGATGATCGTCGGCGATAAGAATTTTAAGCATAGGGCTCAACACGCTTTTTAAGGGGGATTCTCACCATAACCGCCGTCCCCCTTCCTCTAGTGCCGGTAATTTGCACTTCTCCTCCAAAAATGAGTGCCCGTTCGCGAATCCCTAGAAGTCCAAGCGATTTTGGGTCATAGACCTCACGTTCCGCAATGCCTTTGCCGTTGTCTTCCACCGTCATAACAATAACGCCGTCATGTTCTTTGATGCCAATTTTAGCATGTGTCGCGTGTGCATGTCGAACAATGTTTGTCAGTGTTTCTTGGAGGATTCGAAACAACGCTGTGGCGAGTTCACGACCTAAATTGCCATCCTCTAAAGTAGATGAAAGCTCCGATTGGATTCCCGTTCTATTCTTAAAATCCTCCACCTGCCATTCAATAGCTGCTATCAAACCAAAGTCATCAAGCACCCCTGGCCTCAGATCGGTCGCAATCTTTCGAACTAAACGGATTGTATCCTCTACAAATGTTTCCATCGATTTCATATGATTGGCGAGCGTTTTCTGATCTTCAGGCGGTTTTCTTGCTAACAGTGACAGTTCCATCTTCAATCCAGTTAGCGCCTGGCCCAATTGGTCGTGAATCTCACGAGCAACCGGGGTTCTTTCTTCCTCCCTGGTGGACTGTAGACGTGACGCGAGGGCCCGAAGGTGTTCAGTCTCGTTCCGAAGCTTTGTAGCTATGGTTCCGGTAACGACTGCTACGAGAAGGAAAACGGCAAGAACAAAAAAGTCCCGTGGATCACTAGGCATGAAGCTGAAGGCCGGAGGTACAAAAAAATAGTCGAATGCCAAAACACCTAAAAAAGATGCAAAGAATGAAGTCCGCTTTCCCCAGCGTATAGCGCTAGTCAGTACAGGCAGCAAATAAAGAAGGGCGACGTTTGTGAGATTAAAAAAGGGGACCAGGAAGTGCCCGATTATTGTGACAGCCAGTACGAATGCAAACGTCCACAGGTAGCGCTCGATGAATAGGCGTCTCATGAAAGGGCGTCCATCACCTCTTTGAATACCTAACATATTGCTATTCCACAATCTTTACTCTCTTGCAACCGTACTTTATACATCACACATCGCATACCATAACCTTTGGCAACATCGATTTCAAGGAAGAACAGCACAGGCTTCGGCTTTCCTTAAACGTTTTTTCTTATTCTTGAGGATTACTCATTGAAATCTTGAATAAGGGTAAGGATTTCCCAAATGGAGAGTACAGGAAGGAGTGCTCGCGGAGGAGCACAGGATTTTTCAGATGGCGACCCAAGAAAAATCTTGACAATGTCCGGTAAAGGCCCAAAATGGGTTATGTAACGAGAGGTTTAATCAAAATTAGGAATGACCGTGCCATTGATGAGTATTGGGAGAGATTTGAGAGGAAGGCAAAGAGCTTGGGATAGAATCATTGTGCGGGGCAATAAATAGTTGGAATGGGGGTTACATTTATGCTTTTTGCCTGTCGGATATTTTTTGGATTATTTTTCTCACTCGTTATCGGGGAATGGGTGACCACTAAATTCTTAAATTGGATTAGGGGGAGGATAAAGGAAAATGCAAAGCAAATAGACAATGTTGAAGATCACGAATTTGAAAGTTTTTCTGGCAACGAGTATTTTCCTCCCAGAATCACCGGAACTCTCGAACGTCTATTCTTCGTACTACTTGTGGGATTCGACGTCTCTGGAACTGCAATCGCAATGATTCTTTGGGTAGCTGTAAAAATGGCAGCTGAATGGTTCAGTGTTATCCAGGAACAAAGAGAAGCATGGAAAATGCAGGTGGTCTTTTCAGCATTATTAGGAAATGTGGTTTCCTTACTTTTTGCTTTAGTGGCCGGGTTAGTTTTTCGTTGGAAGATATAAAAATTGAAAGAATTAAGAAGAGGGTGACTAAATGGTAATCGGTCTTGATCCTAAACAGATCGTTTTGAATGACGAGCTCCTATTGTCTCAAGTAGTCTCACAAGAGGCCGTCATTCGCTTGCTTGTGGAAAAGGGAATATTCAGCAAAGAAGAGTTTTTTAAAATGGCCAACGTGGTTAACCTTGAAATGGTGAAGATGGTGTGAGGGAGGCTGAAACATGAAAAAGATTATACTGGTTTTGTTGGCTATGGTGATGTTGAGTGGGTGCAATATTATCGAAGAGAATAAATCCTTAAAGGCCAAAAACCAGGAACTCGACCAGAAGGTTAAAGAACTTGGCCAAAAGGCACTAGAACGTCGGCAGGAAATTTCAAGACTTAAGCAAGACCAATCTTCATCAGACGAATCTTCATTAAAGGCTTGCTTAGATGAAGCAAAAGCGAGGCTAGAAAGAAACCTCAAATTTAATGACGCGGAGCATCAAAAAGGATCGGATACTATGACAACTCGTGTAATGCAACACATTCAGAATTTGTATAGAGATGAATGTGAAGAGTGTTATAGAAAGTACGGACCAAAGTAAAAACCATGAGCGGAAACGAGACTGGTACAGAGGACATAAAGATTATCAAGCTTTTTGGAGACAGTAGGCCCAAGGAAATGACAGGGGGGTGACCAAATGAAATCCTTATTAGGTAAGTTGGGAGTTGTATTTATCGGACTTATTATCTTTGGTTTTGCGGAAGTGTGGGGAGAAGATTGGAAGACCCTTGACGTAAACCAAGATTTTACTATCTCCTATGATACGCTGAACATCACGCATATATCAAACAACATCATTAGAGTGCCGACTAAAGCAATCTATACAGAGAAAGGAGCAAACGAGGTAGTACGAATGTTTGGAAAGAGATTGGAGAATTTAAGCTATTCTATAAATCTAATGGAATTAGACTGTGAAAGGAAAATGGTTCGTAGTTTAGCACAGACACACTATGCAAAGGATGGAGAGGTTATAGAATCATTGGACACTATTAAGTCGAGAGCGGAGGCACGAGTGCCATGGAATCCCATCGAACACGAGTCAACATTTGAGGTTTTATACAAAGCGGTATGCAAATAAACGGAAAAGGAGGTGAACCCTTTAACCGGCCTTTGGTTAAAAAACAAGGCGAAGCACGGAAAGAGGCAAGAAAGTGAAACGAGATACTGAGCATCGGAGACTTGAGAAAATCGCCCATCATGAAGCGGGGCATGCAGTTATTATGCACCATTTCGGAGTTGAAATAGATGAGCTTTCGATTAAGCCCAACGTAGATAGCACGGCTGGGGTTAAACCAAAAACAAGGGACACAAATCCTCTGAGTACTAACCCGGATGAGATTTTTGCCCGGTTCGAACGATCTGTGCTTTCTTTTTTGGGCGGTCTTGCGGCCGAACATATTTATAACAGAGAACCAAAAAACATAAGCCCCATTGGGAGCCAGAAGGATTTAGAGAATGCAAAAGAATTACTGCGAGCTTTCAATGTGGAAGTATCTCCCCAGGATTTAATAGATGAGTTTTTCAACAAGGTGGTAGGACTTTTAAAAGAAAACTGGGGAGCCGTAGAAACATTATCTCAGGCCCTGATTAAAAAAGGGACAGTTACCGGTGAAGAAGCTGTAAAGATAATCGAGGAGAGTATGGAGAGAGAAAGGAGGTGACCCCCGAACCTCTAACCGGCCTTTGGACAACGAAGGAGGTGGGAGAGATGAATAAAATTGTTAGCGTGTCTGTGGTGGCGATGGTGGTTTTATTGGCAGGTTGCGCGTCGACGGACTGCCACAAGAAACTCCAAACTGAATATTTCGATAAGGACGGGAAGCGGGCGGGCTATTCGGGTTCATGGCCGTGCGTGAAACAAGCCATGAAAGAGACCAATCTGAGCATCTACTTTGACCAGTGCGTGAAGAACCCGTCGTGTAAAGAGCTTGCCGAGACCTGCATGAAAGAGAAGGGATTCATTGAGGCCAAATCGTTTAAGACTACCAATGAGAGAATGGCTCTCTATCAGAAGGCGTATGAAGAGAACTGGATCAAGCCGGGGATGACCCGTCCTGAGGTTATCGCGCTTATCGGCGCGCCGCAGATTGCCACGGTCCAGTTGATTCCTCCAAGGAAGATCTGGTTGTACTGCAGAAGCGCTGCAAAGACGGCCTTCGTGGGATTTAATTTTGTGCTTCAGGTGACTTGGGTCGATGATAAGGTCGAATCCGTGGAAAAGAAATTCAAAATATAGGCAGGCTGATTTTGTTCGGGGTGATTTTGAGTCAGTTCGTCCGAGTCTTGAACGGCCCGGCGTTCACGCCAAATAGAAAGGAGGTGACCCCCTTAACCTTTATCTGGCCAATGGCCAAAACAAAGGAGGTGAGTTGAATGGCAGTCCATCAAAGAACGGACAACTGGTACATTGATTTTACTTTTCATGGGCAGCGAATCAGGGAAATGATAGGGCCGTCAAGGAAAGGGGCCGAGAAGGTGATCGCCAAGAAGAAAGCGGGGATTACGGAAGACAAACGCCTTGACGTGAAAAAAGACCTCGACCCAATCAAATTTCGTGTCTTCGCTAAAGAGTACCTTGAATGGGTTAGGGCAAGGATCCCCCACTCGGGG
>DASPPQ010000181.1:0-5414 GCA_035625415.1 Thermodesulfobacteriota bacterium | reverse complement strand
GGAGCTTTGTTCTTCGATGTAGGGAAGGCCTGGGGGACTGATAACGGCGAAGGTGCCACGACCACTACGAGGAAGGGTTTAGCTTTTTCGGCAGGGCCTGGAATTCGTTGGTACTCTCCATTTGGTCCCATCCATATCGATTTGGGGTTTAACCTCAACCGCAAAGCAGGGGAGAAAAGGCAGGTGATCGACTTCACAGGCGGATCGGTTTTTTAAAAAATTTCTCCGCCCAACTGCCCACAACCACCACCTGAGCCTCTACCGGGCAGTCTTCAGTGAAACCCTTCCGGCGTCCTCCATTGTCTCCTTCAGAATAAGAGCCACTTCATCCTTCGCTTCAATAGGAGCTTCCGGTGGAATTTCATCATGGACGCAAAGACTCCTCTCCATCACCCAAGATGTAGAGCATCCGCAAAGAGGGTGTTCAAATGTCACAAATTAGTCACAGTAGCCAGGCAGAGCATATAACAACTGGTTGATTTGACTTTGATATATGAAAACTTCTACAATTTTGTTGAAATTGGGATGGAAAAGGAATATCCTTTGTTTTGATGTCGGGCGGCAGAAATTTTAGGGGTGGGCGTTGCCTAGGGCTGGACAAATTGGGAAACCCCGTCTACCGCAGGCAGGCCCAAGGATACTCGCCTGCGGTTTTTTCGGTCAAAGTCTTAAAGGATGTCGAGGTGGAAAAGGAAAGAATTTTAGTGGTGGATGATGAAGAGGCCATCCGGGAGATGGTCTCGAAAATCATCAGCCTTATTGGCCATGAGGCGGTTACTGCTGGAAACGGAAGAGAGGCATTAGAAATTCTGAAGAGCCAGCCCGTCAGCATCGTGATCACGGATATTAAGATGCCGGAGATAGACGGATTTGAGTTGATGAAATTGGTGCGAGATCAATTTCCGGGTACCCCTATCATCTGTATGACCGCCCACGGAGGTTCCTACACTTATACGGATGTGGTCGGCGTGGGAGCCGCAGACTACATCGCTAAACCATTCACCATCGACGAGATGAGAGCGAAGTTGAGTCGAGTGATCCGCGAGAAGGATCTCATTGCAGATCTCACTCAGAAATCGACCGAATTGGAGAGAGCCAATGAGGAGCTGAAACGGCTCGACCAATTGAAATCCACTTTCATCTCCAGCGTTTCCCATGAACTACGAACCCCTCTTACAGTCATTAAGGAATTTATCTCCCTGATGCTGGAAGGGCATGTGGGACCCCTGACCGAGGATCAGAAGGAGTATTTGGGCATTGCCAATAAGAACATTATACGCCTGACCAATCTGATCGAAACCCTCCTTGATTTTTCCAGAATCGAGTCGGGAAAGGGGTTGAAGCTGAGGTTTGAACCGGTTCGTCTGACCGAGGCGATCGAGGATGCCGTCATGACTTTTTCTCAACAGCTGGAGGAGAGGAGGATCGCCCTGGAAAATCGGCTCGATCCGGATACCCCACTGGCCATGATCGACCGTAATCGATTGGTAGAAGTCTTCATCAACCTGATCGGCAACGGAATCAAATTCACCCCTCCGGGAGGCAAGATCACGATCGATTCGAGAGGGCTCACCGAAAAGCGGGATTATTTGAAGATTGTGGTGACAGATACCGGGGTGGGAATTTCCCCGGAAGACTTGCCCAGAGTATTTGACCGTTTCTATCAAGGGGGAAGAACTCAGACAGGACTCGTGACCGGGACGGGGCTGGGACTTGCCATTTCCAAAGAAATCATCGAAGCCCATAGGGGTTATATCCTCGCGGAGAGCAAGTCTGAAGGGGGGGCCTCCTTTATCTTCACGGTCCCAGTTTTTGGAACAGAGACCATCTACAACCTCATTCTCAACCCTATGCTCGAAGAGGCGGAAAAGGATAGAGCTCCCGTTTCCATGATTCGAGTGGATTTTTGGGACCAAAGGACCAAACGGGAGTCTGTGCTCAGCCACGAATCTTGGGAAGGGGTGATGTACGCGCTTCAAAAGATGGTCCGTTCTGTCGATACGGTCATTCCTTTTCGACAGACCGCGGTTTACATTTTTTCTTTCAACGACAAGAAGCTGGCGAAAGAGATTGGTGATAGGGTTCAAGTAAAACTGACCCAGGGAAACTATATCCCAAAAGGGATAGACGTTCAGTCCAGATCTTATTCCTATCCTAAAGATGCCCGTTCCAAGGAGGAATTCCTGAAAGGGTGCCGGCTGTTCCTAAGAGAGGATTAACCCCTTGGCGGAGGGGCTTAAAGAGGATGAAGAAAATATTGGCCGCATGGATCGTGTTGATTTTTTGCCTCATTACCTGCGAGAAGAAATCGCTCCCTCCAGAAAGCAGGTCGGAGACTCCGTCTGTCCCGAAGGTCACTGTAGAAAGAGAAAAGGTCGAAAAGGAACATCCTCTTCCTCCGGAAGTGAAAATCAAACTGAAGAAAGACGGTAAAGATAGCTATTCCTGGGAACTGGCCGGCTCGGATGTGGATCAAATATTGAAAGTCAATGAGAAACTGAGAAAACAATTGGGAGCCGAGCGGATCCGATAGGTACAGCATAGCGCATAGAGCATGGCGTTAAAACCCTTTGCGCTTTGCGATTCATGATTGCGAGGGATGGTTAAAGGAGGTACGGATGGGAATGGAATCTTATATCGAACAGATCTTTAAGGAGCTTCCTTTTGGGATCGCCGTTGCTATGGTGATCTTTTTGAGCATTCTTTTGATTATCTGGCTTCTTCTTCCACTCTGGGTTTTGTTCATTCAGTGGAATACGAGCAAGATTAAGGATGAAATTCGAAACCTCGCCGATCAACTTGAGAGAAGGGATTGGGATGAAAAAGGAGAGGAGATGGCCGAACCGGAGGACTGAAGAATCCTTTTCATCCTAATTTTCCTCTCTGTGTCCCTTGCCCATTCTCCTCCTATGGCATCAAGGCAGGGGATGTCGTGAGGTTTTCGAAATAGTTAAGGTTACGGTTACGAAGCCTAGGGGAGAGAATCAAGACGAGACTATTCTCCTGACAACGGCAGTACCCGTTCCATGATCAGAGCGTCCTCAGTTCTGTAGTAGTTCGGAACGATGCCGGTGATTTGAAATCCCATCTTAAAATAAAAGTTTTGGGCTCCTTGATTGCTTCTTCTCACCTCTGCCCATACTTTCTTAGAACGCGAGGTTTTCAACGCTCTTTGGAGAAGCTGGGCCCCAATCCTTTTTTTTCGGTGCTGAGGATGAACGGCGATCGAGATGATATGTCCGTCTTCGGAGAAGATGATATATCCTAAAATCTTCTCTTTTTTTTGGCCGTGATTTGTATTGAGACAAACCAAAAAAGTATCGGGATAGAGATAGTGAAGACTGAGAAAGGTTGTCCAATCGTAGGGCGACTTGGGGAAGGATTGGCTTTCAATTTGGAGAATGGATTCTAAATCGGGGAGAGAGAAGGGCCGGATCATGAGCACTTTTTTGTTCCCGAGATAATGGAGGCAACCCCGCCCGTCAAGGCCCGGGAACTCACTTTTTCCAACCCAACTTTCCACATGATCCCCTCATAGTGTTCGGCGGATGCGAAATGGAAGACCGATTCCGGAAGATAGGCGTATGCGCCCCGGTCACCGGAGATCAGGCCTCCTACCCGAGGAAGAATCCTCTGAAAATAGATCGGGTATATTCTTCTCATCAATCCCTTCTGAGGAAAAGTGAATTCCAAGATAATCACTTTTCCGCCCCTTTTGATCACTCGGACCATTTCGGAGAGTGCGCGTTCTTTTTCCACGATATTCCTCAAACCAAAGGCGATCATCGTAGCGCTAAAGATATTTTCTCGGAAAGGAAGGGAGATGGCGTCTCCGAGGCTTAATCGAATCGTTTGTGAGAGGCCTTTTTGGAAGACTTTTTGTCTGGCCCTTTTAATCATGGGCTCGGAGAAATCCAATCCAAAGACCTTCCTCTGGTGGTCATACTGACGAACCATCTCGATAGCGACGTCCCCTGTTCCGGTAGCAATATCTAATATCCAGCCTTCGAGACCTTTCAACTCATGGACTGCCATTTTCCGCCAATAAATATCCTTTCCCAGGCTGAGAAGATGGTTGAGGAGATCGTAAGTGGGGGCAATGTTGTCGAAGAGGCTACGGACCGATTCAGGATGGAGAAAGTAGGTCTTCATATCTTAGAAAAAAAGGATGGCTCGTTTGCAGACAGACTAGGGAGATAAGAAGATAGGGAGGTGAGGAGAAAGTTTTTGGACGCCTCATCCCCTCATCCCCCCAACTGGATCATGATCAGGCAATCTTAATGAAATTTTTTCCTGGAGCACCACAAATCGGGCATCTCTCAGGTGGCGCTTTTTCCACAGTATTGCCGCAAACAGGACAGACATAATAATCTAAGGCTTCATTTTTCCCCAGGTTCTCTAACGCCTTTGAGTAGAGTGAGGCGTGGATCTTCTCCACCTGATTGGCGAAGTTAAATGTCTGGAAGGCGGCATCATTCTTCTCCGACTTGGCAGCTTCAATCATCCCGGGATACATGCTCTTGAACTCATGCGTTTCCCCACCGATGGCCTCCTGAAGGTTTTCCTTTGTCGATTTGATTCCTTTCAAAACCCGAAGATGGCTATGGGCGTGGACGGTTTCGGCTTCAGCAGCCGCCCTGAAAAGTTTGGCCACTTGTGAGAATCCTTCCTCATCCGCTTTCTTAGCAAAGGCAAGATATTTCCGATTGGCCTGAGATTCCCCCGCAAATGCCTCTTTTAAATTTCCTTCCGTTTTCGTTCCCATAAAGCCCTCCTTCCTATCTTTCAGACAGATAGGAAAAATTATAACAGAGTGAATCCGAAACAGCAATTGACATCCTTAAGTGGAATGAGCAGAATGGGTGCATTTCGGAGCAAGGGAATGGAAAAAATGAGATTGATCATTCCTTTGGTCATTATAATATTAGCCATCTTGGTGCCCAGCGGTTATGGAGAGATGTATAGATGGGTCGATGGGAAAGGAACGGTTCATTTTACCGATGATCTCTCGAGCATTCCAGAAAAATACCGCCCCGATGTCGAAATTCGAAAACCGACCTTCTCTCCGGAAATAAAAGACAGAATAATTCCTTCCC
Organism: Thermodesulfobacteriota bacterium; assembly: GCA_035625415.1. Classification (GTDB taxonomy): domain Bacteria; phylum Desulfobacterota; class BSN033; order BSN033; family UBA1163; genus UBA1163. The sequence goes on along the minus strand of DASPPQ010000181.1, from coordinate 318 downwards.
TCTCGTCTGAAGCACCTGCGCCTTCTGAAACTGAAGGAGCCAGGAAATGATGAGAAAGTTAAGAAAAAATTATGAGGGTCGTGGGACAGGGTCGGCAAAAATCAAATTCCAAACACCAAATTTCAAATTCCAAACAAATTCCAAATCACAATCTGGCATGACCAATACGCCCTGTTCGGAATTTTGGGCATTAGAATTTATTTGGAATTTGGGGCTTGGGATTTGGTGCTTATTTAAGCTGTTAAGTTTCCCGACGCATCGGTAGTTAGGGGGTATAGATCACCACCAGAAGTTTGGCTTCCTCATCGCCGACGTTAC
>DASPPQ010000180.1:0-10794 GCA_035625415.1 Thermodesulfobacteriota bacterium | reverse complement strand
ATCGAAGACCAGCTGTCCACCTCCGATCCAGTAGTACTTTTTCCCTCTTGGGTCCACTTTTTCTATGACCGCGCTTCCATTGTGAACCCATCTCCCTTGTTGTGTGATTTTATACGACTTGATTTTCGCTTCGTCCAGGTTTGGAACGTTAATATTGAGGAGCGTATCCTTTGAAAGCCCCTCCTTAAGAATTTCTTGTGCTACCCTGGCGGCAAACCTGGCAGCCACATCAAACTTAAAATGGCTCCTCGAAACCAAGGAGATAGCGAACGAAGGAAGCCCCAGTAGCGTGGCTTCAAAAGCAGCTGAAACAGTTCCTGAGTAGGTAATGTCATCTCCTAGATTTCCTCCCTTGTTGATGCCCGATACGACCAATCCGGGCCGTTCAGGGAGGATCACATTTACTCCCAGATGAACACAATCGGCCGGGGTTCCATCCACGGCATAAAAATTCTTCCTAATCTTTTCTACTCGAAGAGGCCGGTGGAGGGTGAGAGAATGGGCGATGGCGCTCTTTTCCCTGTCCGGAGCGACAACAAAAACATCTCCGATCCCTTGAAGTGCCTTTGCCAATACGATGATGCCTTTCGAATGGATGCCATCATCATTGGTAACCAGGATCATCATCGGGATATAGGGTGATAGTTTTCGGAAAGTTTAATGCTTAGGTTCAATTCCAAGAATTATTTTCTATCCGGTGCCCCCCCGATGGAATTCCGAGTGCCGCTATAGTGCGACTCGAAACCAAGCAGGGTATCATTTCTAACGGGGTGAACTACCCTGAAAGGCTCTTCAAAAAATTCCTTAGCTTGTTCATATCGTCCGCCGAAATATCAACGAACCTTACTCCGGTCCGATAGTCCCCCCAATCCTTTCCAAGATGAATATCAGTCCAAGCCACTTCGACCAGAGCTTCAATCGCGTGAAGTTCGGAAGCCATACTGAAAAAGAGTTTTAATCTCAACTGCTTACCGATCTCAATCTGCTCCGGGAGATAGAGGAGCAAGCCCCCCTCACTGGCGTTTATAGCATGACCCTGCTCCACTGAAAGGTCAGCCCGCTTGTACTCTGCAGGCAGATCGACACTAAACCTGGGATGCCTTCTTTTTTCAAAATTTACAGTCCCATAATGGGCTTTGGTTTCTCTCTCTTCTTTTTCCACTGAATCTCTCTACTGTTTCATTAGGCTTCCATTGTCAAAGGCAACTGTTCTCTGGCCTTTTCTCCCCAGTGCGTTCCCCAAGAAATCCTGATTGCCTCTCTTTTTGGATGTAAAGACTATCATAACTATTCCACAAACTCAAGGAAAATTTCATGTTATGGCGCATCTGTTCCCTTTCATTTTGACCGGAACGTGCCCCGCAAGCCCCGCCTTGTAGGCGGGGTCAAGGGGCACAATATGAACGAAATTTCCTTTACGGGAAGCCCCGCCCTGTGGGCGGGCAGCTTCACTTTATGGCACGATATTTTTGTAACTAAGGAACTTGCGAATCCCATCTCCGCAACCGGAGAGACGAGGGAACAAACATCTCCAGGTTCAATTTGTCTATCATTCAAACTGGTATGTAGTTGAACCCACGGTGTCGTGGAAGCGTTCGGGGAAGAACCCAAACAAGACAGAAGGTCCGATATAAACCATAACGGCCAGCAGAGTGCCTCTCGAAGCAACCCTTTCAATAGTACCAATAGAAAAAAGGCAAGCAAAAATATTTTTGCTCGCCTTTTTTGGTTAGCTTTCAGAAAACAGACTCGGGGTTGTAGGTTAGTAAAACCTATCGGCTTTGTTTATCTCCTTAGATATCTCAGAAGTTTCTTGCATCCTCCACATTGATCTGTAGAAATGTCAGTGACTCGCCCCCAAACAACCGATTGGCTTATGGCTAACTACGTAATTATCTATGTAGATACGTTGATCTTTTGGTGAAGTGTCACTCACGTTGTCACCGCCAAAATAATTCTCTACGGTGAATCGACGGATTTTGACGACACTCGCATCACGGAACCGTAACTTTTCAATTTTTCCTATTTGGGCTCCATCCAGCCACGCCTTTATCTGACCATCCTTTTTCCCAGGGGTGTTATTCTTAAGCATCACTTCGATACAATACCATTTGCCACGAGAAAGCCCTGCTTTGCGGAAGAAAGAAGGTTTACAATAGACCCAGTCACCATACCCACCCCACTGATCAGGATGGTAGAGATAGAAGTGTAGCTTCATCCAGGTATCCAGACATAAGGTTACGGAAAATTTGTCTCGACCATTGGGCTTGTTTCCTGCACCACTGTATGCGTCTTCAGTCTTGGCACCTCCCTTAATAGAGAGTAGCTTCAGCTGATTGGCTGTGCCCATTGAAAAATCATCTTCCAAGCGAAGATACATTCGAACATAGGCCACATCATCTATTGGAATTCTTGGCACATATTCTCCGTATCCCCAGGAACCGTGGCTGCCCTTTGGAACTTCCAAATACGCCGATCGTTTTCCAGCGAAAACGTATTGAGAAGGCCTGCTTACTGTCCCAGCTCCTATTGGCTCACCCCAGAAAACTGGCCACTGATTCTGGTAATTATCCTCCTCAAAATCTTCATAAAGCAAGATATCGTTGCCATTTAACCCTGGTTCCAAATCCGGGCTTCCGTCCCAGGTTTTCACTTGTATTTTTGATTCGGGCTGAGGCAAAGAAGAAGACAAATCGTTCTTAGGGGTAAGTTTTTCTACCCTCTGTGCTGTACAGCCAAAAATCAATTGAAGACAAACTAAAAGAATCCAAAAAAATGAAGCTCTCATATCTTCCCTCCATGAGGCAAATATTTCAATATAATTTACAAGAGGGAAACTCATTTCCTTCATTGGCTCACATCCTTAGTTTTATTGCAGTATTTAGTTTCTTAAAGGCAAAAAACTGTATACCTTAAAGCTCAAGATGCATTATTGGACTAACGCCCATTGGGCTGCCAACCAGTTGAGAATCTAATTAGCGGGTATTCATTGGTTTTCAAATATGGCTCCAACGATTCACGGAAGCTATTCTCTTAGCAGCCTAAGAAGAGGGAGCTACAGGGATCTTGGCCGAATCCAACCTATGCATACCCACTTTCAATTTTTGCTTTAGGAGATAGAAACGAGAATCCTCCAGTACCTGCCAATTGTTTAAATATAAAAAAACTCGCCAGCCAATAAGCAGCGAGCGCTTTTTTCTTTTTCTAATATAATCTATTTGTTTAAGTTTTCCTTTTAATCTATATTCTCCCAAAAACACCGATCCAATCAAGACTGAACCAACTAGCAGTAATGTTGATTGTTCGGGGACGGGTATTAATACCAATTGATCCTGTGAACTTGCAACATTGAAAGAGTAAAGATTAAACATCCATCCATTTTCAATGTCTGCCCAACCTGAATTTCAGACCACTTCATAAGAATATCAAACCTTTTTATGGAGCCCAACGGGCAAAGCCCGTGGTATTCTGCGTAGGCGGATAAAGTATTGCGCAAATAACTCTGAATTCTTCTTCATATTTGGTAATATTCCCTTTGCTTGAAACGAATGTTTTTTCAATCAACTCCTTTTCCAGAACATCTCGTGCTCCCTTTAATCCTTGCTGTCCGAATTTCTCAATGGTTTGCTGATTCTAACAAAACTTCAGGCATACGTAATACGGATTAATCCTTTTTCTAACGCATACTTGACTGCGGAGGATAAATCAGAACCACCCACTTTCTTTATAACATTACTTTCGTGTCTCCCAACAGATCCTACTCTAATATGGAGTTTCTCCGCAATTTCATTATCCCGATAACCATCCACAACAAGGTTTAGTATCTCTATCTCTCGTCGGGTGAATAACTTGAGATCTATTTTTGATTCTTTTGTCACCATCTGATTTCTTCCCCCTTTCTAACCAAATCAGTCAATTCATGTTTTCCAATTGATTGTGCATATCATCATTTAAAATAAGTAGTTAAACACAAAAGACATCAACATATGAAGAAAATATGCATTTCCAATACCAAATCTACTCTCAACGATAACCCTTCTTAACTAAATACATTTCTCAAACTCCGATATTTTACCAAGAACAAAAAGTGGAAGGAATTTTCACAAAAGTCCTGAATTCTTACCCTCAAAACAAAAAAGGTTGCCTACTTTTATTGATTGTCCTTTCTCAGTTAGTGGAGACACCAAAGAGTTGATGTTAAAGAGAATGGGAAGATACAGGCGGAATGTAAACCATTCGGCGTGCTCTAATGCTCGCGGTATTCGAAAAAAACCGGTTCACTTCCAGGCGTCTCTACGGCGAGGGCTCCCGAATAACCCGGACCAGGTGAAAGTGGATACATTCTCCAAGATGGGAAATCGGATGCAGGATCACAAAAAACAATTTCTCCTGCTCTTCCGTTTGAAAACATAACCCTTACCTTATCAAGTGGATACGACAGGCCTTTTCCGATCCCCTTTGCAAATGCTTCCTTTAAGGTCCAGCAAGCAAAAAAGGCTTCATTGAAATCCGTCGGAGAAAGGGAAAAAAGAAAACGCCGTTCATGGGTAGAAAAGAAACGGTCAACGATCTCGTGTGCATCTGAAACCCTTCGGATATATTCAACATCTATTCCGACAGCTATTTGCCGAGCCACAGCGATGAGAACCATGTTGCGAGAATGTGATAAATTAAATTGGATCTCATTGTTACCGTGGGGGCTCACCAGAAAAGGTTTGCCGTATTGGTTGGTTCCAAAAACGAGCTCTTGTGGGCTACAACCAAGATAAGTTCCAAGAATCGATCGAAACAACGCATGAGCAAAAATATATCTGTCGCGATCTGATTCGCGGACGAATCGCCGCGCCCTGACCATTTCTTCTGCTGATAAACTTCCTACAAATTTCTTTTGAGAAATATAACTTGTTTGAAAACGGGAGCACCACACATGTACCGTATTATAATCAATTTCATAATCTAAGGGCAGCGATCCCCACTGCTCGGCAAGAGATGTCATAGTGCAATAGATCATTGATGAATTATTAGGGACGTAAAAATGATCCAGCCAATTGATGATTTATTTGGTCCAAAACCAATAGCTCCGAATCCTGTAAAAAAAAGTGACCTCCCGGAAAGAAATGTGCACTGAACCCCATTGAAGTGTGTATGTTCCATGCCATAATCTTCTCACGGCCAATTTTCGGATCCGAAAGCCCCCCGAACGCAGTGAGCGGGCATTCTAAAGGTGGCTCCTCTCTATAGACATAGGTCTCAGTCATTTTAAAATCAGCTCTAAGGATGGGGAGAAATATGTTCAACAGTTCTTCGTCTTTGGCTACAAGGTCGGGAATACCTTCATATTGGCGCACGCAGGCGATAAACTCCTCATTAGGCAAATGTGAAAACGGTGTTTCGGGGGGCAAATGCGGCGCCCGATAACCTGAAACAAAAAGGTGAACCGGCAACATCCTATGGCGACGTCGAAACTCTCTGGCCAATTCGAATGCAAGTAGGGCGCCCATGCTATGGCCAAAAAGGACGAATGGGCGGTCAATCCAAATAACCAATTCCTCAACAAGGGTGTCAACCAGCGATGAAGGATCCGTAAACAGTGGCTCTCTCAGGCGGCTTTCCCGACCTGGCAGGTTCACTCGCGCCACATCGATACCGGCTAAGATGCGATCAATCCAACGATAGTATGCCACTGCGCCTCCTCCGGCAAAGGGAAGGCAGAACAGACGGCCCAGGCTATCTCCGTTTGATGAGCTAATGGATACCCATTTCGACTTCGTATGATTAATTTCGGATTTCATTTACACTAACCTCCAGACAACATCAGCCCGGCAGATCCTTCTATCCGTACTTAGCCATCTTCAGCCACCCATTTTGAAATCAGATTCAACAATTCTTCCTGGCATGCCAAGGGTGTAAAAAGGTGATCCGCATTTCCTATCTTTTCAATAGCGAAAAACTCATCATTCTGTATCATGCCGTATTCGTCTCCGATTATCTTCTGAAAATATCGGTGCTCTGTGTCGTCTTCTGAAAACACCATTAACAATCGCACCCCCCGCGTTCGAAGGGACCGAAGAAATTTAACTGTCTCGGTAGTAAATTCCGAAAGCTGACTATTCCTGACATAGATGGGCCTAATCTTTCTTATGATCATCATCCCGATTACTTGGAAAATTTCACGATAGTTTGATCGCAGGAAGAGAAAATGCCGCCACCTGCGCAAGTCAAACAGTTTTTTATGATAACTGATGTGAGACATAAGCTCAATCTGTATGCGCCTCGGTAACTCCGGGTTGATTAAAACGGCCTTTTTGGCACGGTGATCAACAGCAGAAATTTGTGCTGAAGCTGTAGCCCCTGAACAAACCCCGACGCAAATAAATTGCTTGATCCCTTTAAAATGTTCAAGATAATCCATCGCCTGCCGGACCTCATCAATGACACTTTCGGCAAATGGCATCTTATCTTTTCGTGGACCACTGTCACCGATTCCTGAAAGATCAAAACGCAGAACAACAAATCCCAAGGCGGCCAGCCGCCTTGCTATTTTGACATAAATACGATTCGGCCCGATATGGTGAATAAGTCCAGAGTTTAACAGCAAAACACCTATCAAACTATTTTCCCCGGGGACAACGGCTTTCAGATTTTCGTTAAGAATCCCGACGAGTGACCGGTCTTTGTTAAACAGCACTGTGTATTCTTTCATCATCGGACTCTATCTACCCATTTGACGAGATAACTGATGACTTTAAGAGGAATAAGTCGTTTATACAAATCCTCCGTCCAGACTATATGATCAGCGATTACTTGAAAATCTGCGCGAGGGTGGCTCTTTTTAAAGTGGGATGTAACATTAAAACAATCTGAATCCTTTCTATTGCGAAGAATCAGTAATCCGACGTCAGAGCGCAATTTCAAATGATCTAGATGGATCATCTCCAGATCTTGTTTCAGTTTTGGAGTCATGGGAAATCCAAGGATTTCATTAGATATTCCTGACCCAGCGATTTCCCTTTCTTTTCTACCTGACATCTGGTTTAGAAAGTCCTGTTGGCTTTTAGCCAATTCCTTAAGGTAGCGCTTGCCATCAAAAACCGGTTCCCAAAGAATGATACTCTCGATATGAGGGCAGTCCGCAGCCGCTTGCAATGCCAAGGTGGCTCCCATTCTCAGCCCAATCAGGCAAACGTCCGTCAGTCCGCTACGTTTCTGCATTTCCGCTATGGCGGTTTGAATATCATTAGTCCATTGAAGGAGCGATCCATCTTCATAATCGCCCTCCGAATCTCCACAACCAAAGTAGTCGAAACGCAGAATATGAAAGCCTGCCAGTGATAGATGTATTGCGAGTTGGTAAAAGGCCCGATGGGAACGAATATACTCCTGTCCAATCGGATAACAAAGCACAATAGCAAAAGTCTTGTCATGCAACTTTTGCGGTAGATGGTAACAGCCATAAAGCTTTTGGGGTGATTCCCCAAAATAGAATGGGTCTGTTTGATTCCGAAAAGCAATGTTATCCATTTGCGTCTCCAATTTATCTTCCATGGTAAACATGCCCAAAACCATCTCGGCGACTGGTCCGGTATGATTATCTCTGCCGATTTAATACAGGTATTCTACTCTTGATCGCTTGGAACAACCAGCCTTTGTTTGATCGCCCCGCGCTGGGAGTAAGGCTATCCGTTCGTTGCTCCAGGGATGCCGCCAATTGTCCGAGTGTTTGGTAAACAAGCTCACCGGGATTAATCCTAAAGCCAATCTTCCTTTCTAGCTTTGTTACAACTTGGATGGACAACAGAGAGTATCCGCCAAGTTCAAAAAAATTGTCGTGGACACTGATATGATCCAGGCCTAACACCTCTTTCCATATATCGGTGAGCGTTTGTTCCATCTTCGTCAGTGGTTCATCGGAGACATGAATATGGTCGGTCTGAGGCGTTTCTAAAGGAAGCAATCTTATCCCATCACGGTCCACCTTCCCATTGGGCGTCAGCGGAATAGATTTCAACTCCACAAAATGCTGCGGCACCATGTAGTTCGGCAACTTCGCCTGCAAATACCGCCGTACATCGGAAACCGAAATCGTCTGGCCCTCTCTGACCACATAATAGGCCACCAACCGCTGGTCCCCTACCCGGTCCTCCCGCAGCACAACCACACAATCATGAACCCCCTCCACTTCCTTCAAGCGGCTTTCGATCTCTCCAAGCTCTATCCGAAAACCCCTCAACTTCACCTGATGGTCAACTCGACCAAGATACTCAATGTTTCCATCCGGTCGGTACCGAGCAAGATCCCCTGTCTTATAGATCCGACCCCCAGCCCCTCCACTGAACGGATTCGGTATGAATTTCTCCTCAGTAAGCTCAGGTCGGTTCAAATACCCCTGCGCCAAACCATCTCCCCCGATGTAAAGCTCCCCAACCACCCCGACTGGTACTGACTGCAACCAACCGTCGAGGATGTATGTTTGCGTGTTGGCAATGGGGGACCCAATCAAAATCGGATCCTCCACAGACTTTATACGATAAGCGGTCGACCAGATCGTAGTCTCGGTCGGCCCATAAAGATTCCATAATTCCTTGCATCTTTTCAGAAGCGGTTCAACCAAATCTGATGGAAGTGCTTCCCCGCCACATAAGACCTTAAGAGCGTCATAACCAGACCAGCCTGACTCGATGAAAAGCCTCCATGTCGAGGGGGTTGCTTGCATTACTGATACATTATGCTTTTTGATGAGATTTGCTAAGCGGGATCCATCTAAAGTATCCTCACGCTCAGCAATGACTACCCTGCCACCGCTCAATAACGGCAGGTATAATTCGAGACCGAATATGTCAAATGACATTGTGGTTACTGAAAGAAGCGTATCCGCGGCTGTCAGTCCCGGTTCTTTCTGCATGGAATACAGAAAATTGACAAGCGCCCGATGAGGTATCTGGACACCCTTGGGTTTTCCGGTTGAACCCGAGGTATAGATCACATACGCTAAGTCATTGGGTCCTGGCAGTTCTGTCAGGTTAGTATCTTTTTCTTTGGATATCCTGTCCCAATCGGAGTCGATGCAAATTACTTCCCCTGAAAACCCCTGGATATTTTCTTGGAGGTGACTTTGAGTCATTAAGATGCCAGAATTGGAATCCTTCAGCATAAATTCGATCCGATCTGCAGGAAAATGAGGATCTAATGGCATGTAAGCACAGCCTGCTTTCAAGATGCCCAGCAAGCTCACAACCATATCGATCGATCTGTCTGTACAGATTCCCGCAATACTACCGGGTTGAGCACCGAGTCTTCGGAGATAATTCGCAACTTGGTTGGCCCTGCAATTGAGTTCCTTGTAGGTAAGGCTTACATCCGCACAAATCACGGCAGTGGCTTCCGGCGTTCGCCCCACCTGCTCCTCAAACAACTGGTTAAAGCACTCGTCTTTGGGGTACTCAGCAGCGGTATCGTTCCATTCCACTAGAACCTGATGCCGCTCCGATTCCCTCAACAGCGTCAACTCCGAAAGACGCCGGTCTGGATCGGTGGTTACGCTCTCAAGAAGAACCTCAAAATGATCAACCATACGTTCAATAGTCGAATCATCGAAAAGGTCAGTGCTGTACTCGATGGTTCCGGATAGCCCCTTTTCCTCCTCCCACATGTAAAGCGTCAGATCAAACATCGAAGTGCTGGCCTCAGTCAGCTCGGGAGTTAGCGTCAATCCCTGAAGGTCAGCCGGAACCCACGGAAAATTTTGAAGGGCGAACATCACCTGAAACAGCGGCGCATAGCTCATGTCCCGCACCGGCTTAAGAACTTCCACCAATTTCTCAAACGGCATGTGCTGATGGGCGAAAGCGCCCAACGCTGTCTCTCGCACTTTCCTCAGCAATCCGACAAACTGCGGGTCTCCCGAAAGATCCGTCCTCAGCACTAGTGTGTTCACGAAACAACCGATCAGCCCTTCCAACTCGGCTCGGGTGCGGTTCGCTATCGGGGTGCCCACCGCAAAATCCGTTTGTCCTGTGTACCGGTAAAGCAACGCCTCAAATGCCGCCAGCAGCGTCATAAAAAGGGTAATTCCTCGACTTTGGCTCAGTCTAGCAAGCGCCTCCGTAAGTTGTTTCGATAGCACAAACCATTTCTTGGCACCCCGATACCCCTGAACAGCTGGCCGCGGCCGGTCAGTAGGCAGTTGCAGCACTGGAAGATCCCCGGAAAGCTTTTGCTTCCAGTACGAAAGTTGGTCCTCCAAAACCTTGCCCTTCAGCCACTCCCGCTGCCAATGGGCAAAATCCGCATATTGAATGGAAAGCTCAGGCAATGGCGACGGCCGACCATCCGAAAACGCTTTATATAGTGCCTCCAGCTCGCGTGTGAATATGCCCAATGACCAGCCATCCGTTATAATGTGGTGCATGATTACGGCCAGTAGGTACTCTTCCGCCCACAATTGCACCAAAATTGCTCGAAAAAGCGGCCCTTTTGAGAGATCAAATGGCTTCTGGGCTTCTTCGATGGCTATACCCAGTGCTCTCTCCTCGCGCTCGGCTTCAGAAAGCCCCTGCAAATCCACAATCTGAAGATTAAACGGTGATGGCGGCGAAACAACCTGTACCGGCTTGCCGTCTATCTCGCTAAAGGCGGTCCGTAATGCCTCATGACGACGAATGATCTCTGACAGACTCTGCGAAAGAATGTCTACCCGAAGGTGGCCCTCGAGCCGATGTACTCCGTAGCTGTTGTAAGCCACACTCTCTGGCTCCAACTGATTCAGAAACCAAAGTCTCTCCTGCGAAAAAGAAA
>DASPPQ010000179.1:0-3581 GCA_035625415.1 Thermodesulfobacteriota bacterium | reverse complement strand
ACCACCCGAAGCCAGTCAATATAATCCACCCGAATACGTTTGTTCGGCGATACGTTATTCATATAGATGGATTTCTACCTCATCAGTGTTAACCCCAGATAGCATAGGTCTTATAGCACGGTTTAGTCGAGTTTGAAAGGGCTAAGTTCGGACCAGACCCCCGACCAAAAGTTACTTCCGAGACTGTCGAAAAACCCTTTAGTATAGTTAATGTAATGCCCCATTTTTGGGGGTCTGATGACCCCTTCGTAGTTATGAGATCGTTGATTCTGGCGCATTCTGTGAGGCTATTTTTTTCTCGATCTCACCCAAGAATCTGCTCGGGGATTTTTTCGACAGTCTCTCCTGTAATCCTCCACCTTGAAGCGACCTAGTTTTCACAATCTTTCAAATGGAAAGTGTTGAGCGTGAATCATCGATAATAATAACCCTACGGAATAATATTGACGCAATATAACATTTCGTTTTTGATAAATTAATCAAATAGAATAAAAAGTTTACAAGCGCTGAGATGTCCTGAAAGTAAAAAAACTATAAGAAGTCCATAGTGATTCGCTTTATAGATAGAATGGTGAGAAACCCGAATGGTGATTGACAGAAAAGTGCTCTTAGGGATAAAGTTTCAGGAATTACTGCTTGCAGTATAATTATTGTTCTACCAGGAGAGATGATAATGAAAAAATGTCCCTTCTGCGCTGAAGATATTCAAGACGCCGCTATAAAGTGTAAACACTGCGGCGAGTTTCTGGATGCCTCCACCCCCCTTTTGCAGAAGAAAAGATTCAATGGTATTTCCGAAAATCCTTTATTATGCCGTCCACAGACGACGCGGGCATGGAAGATCAGACTCACCATAGAAATCCTTGTCCTCAGTTGGATCTTGTTCCATACAGCGATGGAATCCATTCGCACAATCAAGGAGTATTACGAGCTAATTGAAGGACTCTGAAAAAGATTACAGGTAGAACAAGTCAGTATACACCCACGTATCCGGGGCAGTCGTTCTAAAAATACGAGCGGCGCCGAAAACCGCACGAGCGTGTCATGAATATCTCGGAGACTTTCATCCACAGGCCTGTTGCGACGACTCTCCTGACGATAGCATTGGCGCTCGCCGGGGCGATTTCCTTTCGTTTGCTCCCTGTGTCGCCCCTTCCTCGCGTAGACTTCCCGACAATCCTGGTGTCGGCGAGTCTGCCCGGAGCGGAGCCCGAGACCATGGCAACATCAGTGGCGGTCCCACTTGAACGCCAGTTTGGACTGATAGCGGGTGTGACTGAGATGACGTCCACCAGTTCTCGCGGCTCAACGAGCATCGTTCTGCAGTTCGATTTAGATCGCAATATCGATGGGGCTGCACGCGATGTCCAGGCGGCGATCAATGCGGCGAGAGGCTACTTGCCGCCGACTCTCCCGAGCCAACCGACCTACCGCAAAGTCAACCCGGCGGATGCGCCCGTTCTCGTCATAGCCCTTACATCCGACTCGATAGGTAAGGCGCAGATGTACGATGCAGCTTCCACCATCCTTCAACAAAAATTATCCCAGGTAGATGGTGTCGGTCAGGTACTTGTTTGGGGCAGCTCACTGCCGGCGGTTCGCATCGACCTGAACCCCATGGCATTGAGCAAATACGGGATCAGCCTCGAGGACGTCCGTGGTGTCCTGAGCAGAACGAATATCAACCGTCCAAAAGGACAGTTAGCGGACGAGAAGAGAACCTGGGAGATCCAGAACAACGACCAGCTCCATGTTGCTGAGCAGTACCGGTCCGTGATCGTGGCCTACAGGGCCGGGGCTCCGGTGCGTCTGCTAGATGTTGCCAGCGTGGAGGATTCAGTGGAGGATCTTCGTGTTACAGGTCTGGTCAATGGAAGGCCGGCCGTGGGGGCGGCCGTCTTTCGACAGCCCGCAGCAAATATCATCGATACGGTCGACCGCATCCGCAGCTTGCTCCCACAGTTGGAGGCAGCCATGCCCGGTGGCGTCAAACTTTCGATTGTTGTAGACCGGACGCCCCCGATCCGAGGTTCCCTGCATGACGTCGAGCTGACGCTCGGCATCTCAGCCTGCCTCGTCATTCTGGTGGTCTTTGTCTTTCTGAGAAATGTCCGCTCCACCATTATCCCCGGCGTGGCGGTAGCGGTCTCTCTCGTCGGCACCTTCGGCGTGTTGTACCTCTTTGGCTACAGCCTCGATAACCTATCCCTGATGGCCCTCACTATCGCGACGGGGTTTGTCGTTGATGATGCGATTGTTGTTCTTGAGAACATCACGCGATACAGGGAGAAGGGGATGCTCCCGAAAGAGGCGGCCTTGTTGGGGTCACGAGAGATCGCCTTCACTGTCCTCTCGATGAGCGCTTCCCTGGTTGCAGTCTTCCTCCCCATCCTCCTGATGGGCGGGATGGTGGGCCGCCTGTTTCACGAGTTTGCCGCGACACTCTCTGTGGCAGTGGCTATCTCGCTCATTTTATCGCTCACAACAACTCCTATGATGTGCGCCAGGCTCCTTAAGCCTGAGAAAATGGGAGGACACGGGCCCCTGTACAGAGCGAGTGAGCGGATTTTCAACGGGATGCGTCACCTCTACGATGTCACTCTCCGCTGGGCGCTGGGTCACTCCCGGTTTATGTTCACCCTGACACTCGTCACGGTAGGGATCAATGTGGGTCTCTTCATCCTCATTCCGAAAGGCTTTTTCCCGGAGCAAGACACGGGACGCCTAAGCGCTACCATTCAGGCGGAGCAGGATATCTCATTTCAGGCCATGCAAGATAAGCTTACGGAAGTGATAGAGATTATTAGGAGCGATCCTGAAGTCGACTACGTAACGGGCTACACGGGCGCGGGTACCGGCACCAATATCGGACTAATGTTCATTACGCTAAAACCGTTTGAGCAACGGAAAGCCACTGCCGGAGAGCTGATCGCCCGACTGCGCAAAAAGCTCGCCCAGGTACCTGGCGCCCCAACCTATTTTCAGGCAGTGCAGGATTTGCGCATCGGCGGAAGGATAGGTGCTGCATTATACCAGTATACACTCCAGGGAGACAACCTGACGGAGCTCAACACATGGGGTCCGCGTGTGCTTCAGCGGATGCGCAAATTGCGTGAACTCGTCGATGTGAGCAGCGATCAACAGGATAAAGGACTTCAAACCTCGGTGGTGATAGACCGCAGTACTGCCCTTCGGTTGGGTATCACCTCGCAACTCATTGATGACACCTTGTACGATGCCTTCGGCCAGCGGCAGGTGTCGATCACTTACACACTCTTAAATCAGTACCACGTCGTGATGGAAGTCGAGCCGAAGTTTTGGCAACGCCCCGAGACGCTTCGGGACATTTACGTGAACTCTCCTCCTACCGGGGCCATGGTCCCGCTGAGCGCATTCGCTCGTTTCCAACGAACCTGGACCTCCCTGGCCGTGAACCATCAGGGCCAGTTTCCTTCGGTCACCATCTCATTCAATTTGCTTCCAAGAGTTGCACTCGGGGATGCCGTCAACACGATCGAGGCAGCCACGCGGGAGATGGGGTTGCCGGCGAGTATCCGGTCAGGCTTTTCGGGTACGGCCCA
>DASPPQ010000178.1:0-25469 GCA_035625415.1 Thermodesulfobacteriota bacterium | reverse complement strand
GGCCGCCCCACCCCCCGAGACAATCACAGGTCGTTGTGCCTCCTCGAGGACGCGAACGACCTTTTGGAGAAGCTCGGATTCAGGCTCCGGTCTGTAGGCCGGATAATGGGTATACGGTTCTTCAATGATGACTTCCGAGTCTATTTCGAACTTATCCGTAGTTTTCCCTACATGCCCCAGGACATCCAGATGGACCGGCCCCGGGGCCCCCGAGGTCGCTTCGCGAAAGGCCTGGCGCAGCAAAAAGGGGAGTTGTTCTGCTGCGTCCACATAAACATTGTATTTGGTAACTTGGTCAAACATAGGCTGATGCAAGATTTCTTGATAGGCGTTTCGGTAGCGAGAGATAGGATCTTTTCTTCCGGTGATGGCAACAACAGGTGAACGACCGAGGTAAGGGTCTTGAAGTCCGGATGCCAGATTGGCTGCGCCTACGGATTGGGCCATGCATATTCCGGGTCTATGACTCACCCGCGCATAACCATCCGCCATATAAGCCGCTGCCTTTTCCGAGTGGGTCAAAATACGCCGGATCCCGAGGTTCTCCATTTCAACAAGAGCCCCCCTCAGGATGGCCTCAACAAAGAAGACATGCGTCACGCCGTAACCTTTGAAGGTCTCGGCGATGAACCTCGCGCCTGACATCTTATTCGACGGATGATCTATGTTGTCCCTCTTCTGCTCTGGCTCTTTTTCATGCTGGTTTTGATCCGATTCCGAGCGCATTTTTTTATCCTCCATAAATATTTGCTCCCAGTGGCTTGTTATAGAATCTTAAATGCCTTGAGTCAAATATACGGAAAATAGAGCTTGTGTCAAGCCCGGACTTAATGAAAAGAGGGAGCCGAAGGTGTGGATTTCTGCTGTATTTGTGGCATCTTTTGAAATCCAAAAACATACAATTTGAAAATCGAATAGAAACATCCCCTTATTCTTTTCAAGGAACTGTATTGGCAAGAAATCTGGTCACCGCGGGCGGGGAGCTTTTCAACCCTATCGCATGTGTCACTTACTGAGAAAGAAGCAATTGACATTTTTTCCTAAAACCTATACATACCTCCTATAAATCTCAATCCTCTTTCAAACTATTAATCATGGAAACCTGAATGGCAGATAAATCCGGAAAACAAACTGTCCGTCTACTCGAATATCTTGCTGCCCTAGCTAATTTTGTGTTCTATGAGTATATGAAATCCAATTAACTTTCATGCAAGGCGTTTGAACCATAAGGTTCAAAAAGGGCTTCATCAGTGAAGGAGGCCGAGGTGAAGACAGAGACAGAGCAAAAGGTTCTTGAATGGATAGACAGGAGACAAGGTTACCTCACCGATTTTTTGAGGAACTTAATCGCCATTCCCAGTGTCACCGGAGAAGAACCCGAGATCCAGAAATTTATCGCCCGCAAACTTGATAGCATGGTCCTTGACAATTATGTTAACCTATGGTTAACTTAGTTCACTTTATATGGACGAACTTAATATTGGGAGAAAGATTCACCAAATACGCCTTCAAAATTATCTCACCCTTGAGAAAGTAGCTAAGCTCACGGGTTTCACGAAAAGTTATCTCTCAATGGTCGAGTCAGGAAAGAAATCTCCTCCGATCGCTACTCTTAGCAAGATCGCTCAAGCCTTGGATGTGGATATCCCCGCCTTTTTCGAACAGAAGAAGCCGGAGGATCAGGTCATCCTCGTCAGGAAAGGGGAAGGAAAGGCAGTGGTTCGTGACGGAAACATCTTTGGGTATCGATATGAATCTATTGCCCCCACGAAAAGACGTAAGAAGATGGAACCTTTCGTCGTTACCCATATATTCCAATCTAAGAAACTTGGTAGGTTCGATCACGAAGGGGAAGAACTTTTTTATGTTTTAGAAGGGAAGATTAAGTTTTTGTATGGAGACAAAGAGTATTTATTGAAAGAAGGGGATTCCCTTTATTTCGATTCCAGCATTCCCCATAGAGGTGTGGGGATCGGGAAGAAACCTGCAAAGGCATTGGCGGTGATATGTTCTTCATCGTTGAAAGATTAGAAGGAAGAGGCCAAAGGAAATGATAAATGGGTTCAAGCGCGAAGGAATAAATGGAGATGATCGATGAGACTCTATGAGTATGAGGTTAAAGAAATATTTCAAAAATATGGACTCGTCACTCCCAAAGGACAAGTCGTTGAATCAGCAGAAGAAGCCAGCCGTTTTGCCTTCCAAATTGGGGGACAAGTGGTGATTAAACCTCAAGTGCTAACAAAAAAAAGAGGAAAAGCCGGGATGATTCGATTTGCATCCAATCCAGAAGAGGCTTTCCTTCAATCTCAATCCGTATTGGGAATGATGGTAAATGACGAAAGGGTTTCCACTCTTCTGGTTGAAGAAAAGATCGAGACCGATAAGGAATTTTATCTCGGGGCGACCATTGATTACAGTTCATTAAAGCCCGTGGCGATCGCGAGCCCATTGGGAGGGATGGAGATTGAGGAAGTGGCACAGAAAAAACCTGTAAGGGTGAAGAAAATTGGTTTTTCAATATCAGAGGGAATGACCGACCAGGAGCTGGAGGAGCTGGTATCGATCTTTCAGCCAACCGAGCGGATGTTGATCAAGCAGGTCGCAAGAACGCTCTGTCAAATCTTTCAAAAATACGATGCAGAGATCACTGAGATTAATCCTCTGGCGCTTACGAAGAATGGGAAAGCAGTCGCATTAGATGCTTTTCTAAACGTAGACGATGATTCGTTATTTAGACATCCTGATCTGGTCAGGCCGAGAGGAATAAGTCGAGAAGAATTTGAATTCGAGCAGTCTCTTAAGGAGAAGAAATGGAAATACATAGAGATGGATCCGGAAGGAGAAATAGGCATCCTTTCGAGCGGAGCAGGTATCACGATGGCCATCTTAGATTTGATAAAAATGCGTGGAGGCCGACCTGCTAACTTCTTGGATACCGCCCAAATGAACGCGGAAGGAATCTATAACGCGTTTTCTCTCTTTGCCGGGAACCCCAAACTAAGGGTCTTGTTGGTAAACATCTTTGCCGGCCTGAACCGCTGCGATGATTTGGCGATGGGGATAAAGAGATATCTGCAGGAACACTCATTGAGGATGCCATTAGTCGTCCGGATGATCGGGTACAAAGAGGATGAGGGGAAGAGTATTCTTAAGGAAATCAATGTGGAGACGATTCGTTCATTAGAAGATTCGGTAGAGAAGGTTATTCAGATAGCAAAGGGGACCACATGAGTATTATTGCGAAGAGATCAGCATGCGTTTTAGTACAAGGGATTACCGGCGCGGCAGCCCGCCTCCACACAAAGAATATGTTGGATTACGGGACAAAAATTATAGCCGGAACAAAACCTGGTGGAGGCGGAGGAGAAGTTCACGGCATACCCGTCTATGATTCTGTGACCCAAGCGGTGGAAAAACGCGCTGACCTCAATACGACGATCCTGTTTGTTCCTCCAAAAGGAACCAAAGCGGCGGCTTTAGAGGCTTTGAATGCAGGGATCAACATCATCATCATGGTGGCGGAGCATGTTCCACTGCACGACAATTTGGAAGTTCTCGAAGAGGCAGATAAAAAGGGGGCTCTTGTCATCGGCCCTAACACACCCGGATTGATCTCACCCTCAGAGCAGACGAAGCTGGGATTTGTCCCCTCACAATATTTTATTCCTGGTCCCATCGGCGTTGCCTCTCGAAGTGGGACATTGACCTATGAGATTGTTTCGAGGCTCACTCTCAATGGCATCGGCCAAACCACGTGCATAGGAGTTGGAGGAGACCCGATTGTCGGTACGCCTTTCCCGAAGATCTTGGAATTTTTTGAAAAGGATTCTGAGACGAAAGCAGTCTTACTGATTGGAGAAATTGGTGGCACGAGAGAGGAAGAAGCGGCAGAGATGATCAGAGACAGAAAAATCACCAAACCGGTTTTTGTCTATCTTGTCGGTAGGACAGCGCCCGAAGGAAAGCGGGTTGGACATGCGGGCGCCCTCATCGAGGGAAGTCGCGGAACAATAAAGAGTAAACTAGCGAGTTTTAAGGAAGCGGGGGTACCTGTAGCCGAAACCCCAGCAGATGTTATACGGATTGCAAAAGAAATACTGCAGAAACCAGGAAAGGAGGCGCGATATGCTTAGATTCTTGATAATTCTAACCACATTCATCTTTGTCTTCAACTTTTCGGGCATCTTTGCTCAAGCTGCAGAGACTGTGAAGATTGGTGTTCTTCTCCCTTTAACCGGGGCGGGGGCGGTTCTCGGAGAGGAACAGAAACGCGGAATCGACATGGCCATTACAAAGATCAACGCTAATGGCGGTGCCCTCGGGAAGAGAGTGGAGTTGATTGTTGAGGACAGCAAGGGAGACCCCACGGCGATAGTCTCGGCCGCTGAGAAACTGATCACTCACGATAAGGTCGTTGGTCTCACGGGTGGCTACTTCAGTACGGAAACCCTGGCGATGCTGGCGGCCATGAAAAAATACGAACCCGTGGTTGTCTGGGAGGGCGGCAGTGCCACCAAGATCGACCAAATGTATGGGAAGGAACGCTGGTACTTTATGCTTCACCCCCGCTCCCCAGATTTTCAGAGAAACATTGCTGATTTTTTAAAGACGATCCAACCCCAGCCCAAACGCATCGCCCTCACATATGAGGATACCTCCATGGGCGTAGACCATTCCAAAGTGGCAAAAGGGTATCTCACGGAATTGGGTTTTGAACTTGTCGTATTCGAACCATTCAAAGCTGGGTCTTTGGATTATTCCCCTTTGTTGACCAAGGTCAAGGGTGCCAAGCCAGATGTCTTCTACTGGATCGGTTATGCCGGCGATTCAATCCTCATCACTAAACAAGCCAAAGAACTTGGGTTCAATCCAAAAATGCTCTTAGACACCGTCGGCGTGGGCTTCCCGGAATATGCCGATTCGATGAAGAAAGATGCAGAATACGTCTGCGGGATTGAGGCCTGGATCCCATCCACGAAGTACCCAGCATCTCCCCAGTACCCGCAATTTTACCCAAAGACTGCGGATTGGGTTGCTGAGTACAAGAAGCTGTATCATAAGGAGCCCAACTATTGGTCGCTCATCTCCTATGTGGGTTTGGTCACACTCGTCAACGGGATAAACAAGGCAGGTACCACGGAGAAGGACAAGCTCATCGCTGCCTTGGAAGCCATGGACACCATGACTCCCATGGGCCGTCTGAAGTTTTTTCAGAATCAGTTTGGGGCCATCCATCAGAGCTTTCACGACATGATTGTTTTCCAATGGCAGAAGGGAGAGAAGGTGGCCCTCTGGCCTAAAGAAGCTGCAGGAGGAAAGCTCTGGTATCCGCTGCCACCCTGGGACAAGCGCTAAAAACTAAAGAAACAATGCTAAGGTTCGGGTTCAATTGAGTCTGGGAATAGAACCACATCCAATCTCAAATGTCAGAAAAGAACTCTGAGACTTAAACACCTAAGAATCTAAAGACGCTGGAGCTGAGTGTATGGATCTTGCGATTTTCAGCCAGGTCATTGTGAACGGAATTCTGACGGGTGGCCTCTATGCTCTCATTGCAGTTGGGCTTACCCTTATCTTCGGGGTCATGCGGGTCATTAATTTCGTCCACGGAGAGACCCTGATGTTGGGGTCCTATCTCACCTATTTTCTCTTTACTCTTCTCGGTATTGACCCTTTCATCTCTCTGCCTTTGGCCATCTTCGCCCTATTCGTTTTGGGGGTGGCGATCCAGCATTTTTTTATCAACCCGGTGCTCGATACGCCCCATCTAAACCAGATTCTGCTAACCTTTGGCCTTGTGTTGATTATTCAGAACTTGGCCTTGATCCTATGGAGCGGCAATTACATTTCGATGACCACCCGGTATTCGGCAATCTCTCTTAAGTTTGGCCCGCTGAGCGTTGGGCTGACTCGTTTTTTAGGCTTAGTCATTGCGATCTTCTTGACCGTCCTCCTTACCGTGGTTCTGAAGAGGACAGAGTGGGGAAAATCGGTGCGGGCAGTTACTCAGGACAGAGAAGCAGCCATGCTCATGGGCATAGACGTCAATCGGGTGAACATGGTGGCCTTCGGTGTGGGCTCAGCCATGGGAGGAGCGGCGGGCGTGGTCACCAGCATGATCATGTACGTTTTTCCTCTGGTGGGCATGATATTTGTCCTGAAGGCCTTTGCCATTGTTGTCCTCGGGGGGTTCGGATCGATCGGCGGAGCAGTGCTCGGCAGCCTAATCCTCGGGTTAACAGAATCGATAGTCACCAATTACGTTCCCAATGGGTCTGGATGGGCGGAGGGGGTCTCTTTTGTTGTGATGATTCTCATCCTAGTCATTCGGCCAAAGGGACTTATCTATGTTGAATAAACCTTACGGCAAAATTTTTGGGCTCGTTGCTTTCCTGGTCTTGCTGGCCTTCTCACCTGCTTTACTTGGCCAGTATTCGCTGCATTTGATGATCCTTGTGATGATCTACGTGGTCATTGCAACGAGCTGGAACATTCTGGTCTGGACGCATCAGATTTCCCTAGGGCACGCCGCTTTTTTCGGCATTGGAGCCTATACCGGCGCCTTAATCTTCAAGGCCTGGGGCCTTACTCCGTATTTCGACATGCTTATGGGGGGAATCTTTGCCTCAGTGAGCGCCGTAATTCTCGGGATCATTTGCTTGCGGATGGCCCCCTGGGCCCTTGCCATTGCAACTGTTTCCTTCGCTGAGGCCATGAAGATTCTGGTCATCAACGTTCCGGGACTAACGGAAGGCGCCGAGGGAGTGGGCGTTCTGCCTCTTTTTGGCGGCGGGGAGGCGGCCCGGGTCAAGGCCTACTACCTAATCTTCGGGATTGCCTTTTTGTGCGTGCTCATGGCCTATCTTCTGAAGCGCTCGAAGCTCTACTATGCCTTCACGGCCATCCATGACGACCAGGAGGCTGCCAATATGATGGGCATCAATCCCACAAAATACAAGGTCATGGCTTTCACGATCAGCGCTTTCTTCGTTGGCGTCGTGGGTAGCTTCTATGCACATTATATCGCCTTCATTGATCCACATTCGGTCTTTAATGTTCACATCTCCGTGGAATCTCAGATCATGCCCCTGATGGGGGGTCTTTACACCGTCGCCGGGCCCGTCGTGGGAGCCTTTATCCTTACCCTATTAGGGGAATATCTGAGGATTACAATCAAAAC
This sequence comes from Thermodesulfobacteriota bacterium, assembly GCA_035625415.1. Lineage (GTDB taxonomy): Bacteria > Desulfobacterota > BSN033 > BSN033 > UBA1163 > UBA1163. The sequence goes on along the minus strand of DASPPQ010000178.1, from coordinate 18,286 downwards.
AGGATACCTGATTGTCTATGGAATCATTCTGGTCATGGTTATTTTCTATTTACCCCGAGGTTTAGTCGGATTGGCAGGGAAGTGGTTAAAGCGAAAATGAACCTCTTGGAAGTGCAGGGCGTAACGAAATTTTTCGGCGGTCTGGCTGCCCTTCGGAACATCGATCTCCAGGTCTCTCCTGGGGAAATCGTCGGCCTCATCGGCCCCAATGGCTCAGGGAAGACTACGTTCTTTAACGTAGTCACTGGCCTCTATCCCCTGACCCGAGGCTCAATTCGCTTCAAGGGGGAAGAAATCAGTGGTCTCAAGCCCTACCAGATATGCCACAAGGGCATCGGCCGGACCTTCCAGATCACCAAGCAATTCAACCGACTGACCGCTTTAGAAAACGTGATGGTGGGAGCATTCTACGGTAAGGAAAAGGCAGCGGGTGGCCGGCATCAGGTCCGAATGTTCTCTGAGGAGGTTCTTGACCGCGTGGGTCTGGGCGGAAAGAAAAGTTACGGAGTCTCCGATTTGACGCTTGAAGATAAAAAGAGACTGGAACTGGGTAAGGCGTTGGCGACTCAGCCTAAGCTGTTGCTCTTGGATGAGGTCATGGCCGGATTGAACCCCACGGAGATCAAAGAGATCGTGGAGTTGCTCAGAAGAATTCGCGGCGAGGGAATGACGTTAATCGTCGTTGAACACGTCATGCATGCCATCATGAGTCTGGCCGACCGGGTCTGTGTTCTCCATCACGGGGAGAAGATAGCCGACGCCCCACCGGCTCAGGTTTCCAAGGACAAACGGGTAATCGAATCCTATCTTGGAGAGGAGTTTCTCCTTGTTGCAAGTTGATCGAATAAACGTTTTCTATGGGGAGGTCCAGGCTCTGCGGGAAGTTTCGCTTTCGGTCTCCTCCGGAGAAATCGTTAGTCTGGTGGGAGGAAATGGCGCTGGCAAGACAACCACGTTGAAAACTATTTCTGGGTTGCTCCAACCGGCGTCTGGCTCTATTATTTTTGACGGCAGTAAGACCAACAGGCTCCCCCCGCATCGCATCGTGGCGATGGGCCTTTCCCAGGTTCCGGAGGGGCGGAGAATCTTCCCTCGCATGTCGGTCCTCGAAAACCTGCACATCGGTTCGCATATTCCCGAAGCCCGCAAGAGGCGCGAGGAAACGCTGCAGTGGGTTTTTCAACTTTTTCCCATTCTCCGGGAGCGGAGGGAGCAGTTTGGGGGGACGCTGAGCGGTGGTGAGCAGCAAATGCTCGCCATTGCCCGGGGGTTGATGTCCCGGCCAAAACTCCTCATCCTGGATGAATTCTCGCTGGGACTGGCTCCCATCGTGGTCAATGAGATTTTTCAGGTGATTCAGCAAGTCAACCGCCAGGGAACGACCATTTTCCTGGTGGAGCAAAACGTCCAGCGTTCTTTATCTATCTCCCATCGGAGTTACGTGCTGGAAAACGGGGCCGTTGTTCTGCAAGGAGAAGGGAAAGAATTACTGAAGAATGAATATATGAAGAAGGCGTTTTTGGGAATGTGAAGGTAAATAGTTTATATGCCTGTCAAATTCCCGGCATCGTTTCGGCCCTGTAGACCTTATATGATAAAGGATAGAATCTATGAATCTTCCTAATTCAGTGACGATCGTCGAGGTGGGCCCTCGTGATGGACTTCAAAACGAGGCTAATTTTGTCCCAACGGAGCAAAAGATTGAGTTGATTAACTGTCTTTCCCAGACCGGACTGGGCAGAATTGAAATCACTTCGTTTGTTCATCCCAAAGCGATCCCTCAGCTTCAGGATTCGGAAGAGATAGTAAAAAGAATTGAACGGAAAGCCGGTATTATTTACTCTACTCTTGTTCCGAACGAGAAGGGTTTAGAAAGAGCTTTAGCTGCTGGAGTTGAAGAGATTGCCCTCTTTGTTTCTGCCTCGGAGACCCACAATCAAAAGAATGTAAAAATGTCCATCAGCGACTCACTTAAAGGATTTCGAAGTATTGCCGAAAAGGCACTCACTCACGGAATCCGGATGAGAGGATACGTCGTGACGGCTTTCGGGTGTCCTTATGAGGGGAGAATAAGTCCTGAAAAGGTAGAGTCCATTGTAGATGAATATAGGAGTTTAGGCGTTCATGAAATTGCATTAGGGGATACAACTGGAATGGCTAATCCCGTTGAGGTGAATCGAATGGTGAGCAGAATTCTTCGGCGATTGGATGAAAAGACCAGCCTTGCCCTTCATTTTCATGATACTCGCGGCGCTGCCTTGGCAAATATTTTATCAGCCCTCCAAGAGGGAGTTATGATTTTTGACGGCTCCATCGGAGGTTTGGGTGGATGCCCTTATGCTCCGGGAGCCTCTGGAAATGTTGCAACAGAGGATCTGGTGAACATGTTAGAAGAAATGGGAATCGAAACGGGGATTGATCTCAACAGATTGATGGGTTGTGCTAAGTACGCCAGAACAATCATCCAAAAAGACCTTCCAAGTCATCTTCTCAGCGCAGGAACAATTTGCTGGGAAGGGACTTAAATTTCATTTCTTTCAGATTGTGCTCCTCCCTGTATTTAAGTTTTTCGTTGTCACTAAAAAAGAAAGAGAATCTTTTTATCAGGGATTGACAATCCACATAGCGAGTGAAAGGGATAACCGGAAGGAAAGAGGAGAAATCTATAGACTGCGAATTACTATATCGAAGGAGTTTCGATTGCTGCTATCTATCATCTGTTTCCGATACTTCAAGAAAGCCACGATCTGATTTTTATATATTCACCTGGGATACGTGATTTCACCCGTAATCCCCAACCCAAGACGTTATCGTTGAGCGATGACTTGTAGGGGCAAGCCTTCAAAAAGGAAAATCAATATCCGGTTTTCAGAGAGCGAATAAGGTCTCAGACCCTATTTTGATAATTTATATCCTCAGCCCTTGAGATCCTTTTGGACAACTCTCCCATTTTCCCATTCTCCCATACTTCAAGGAAAGTCTTAACTTTTGCTTCGATCATTCTTTAACTTTTCAAGTGCAAGTAGTTGATTCATGGTAAGGATTCATTGGAAGATGGGATATATTTGAAAATCTGTTTCTGATAAGATTTCATTTCTGGAGCGGGTTTACTTTTTGGGTAGGTTTCTTTTTCATGCCATTTCCTCTCATGGCTCTCAAGGAAGAAGGAAGGCCCAGGGCTCCCGTTGCCTCTCGGCAGGTTGCTGATGTCCTGGTCAGTCTTGGCAATTTGTAACCCTATCGTTAGAAAGGAAAAGTCTTACAGGAAAGGTGTCAGAACGATTATAGCTCCGTGCTTCAGAGGCCCTCTTGATACTACTCCCCGGGACATCGATGCTTAATAATCTTACGCTGCCCGGGGAAAGAAGTTCCCCTCCTATTTGCATACCGCTTTGTATAGGCTCTCATCAACAGATTGTCGGGGAATAATTTTCCAGGTCGGCCGGCCTTCAGCTGAACTAGCATATAAGATCTTCCCTTCAGCGGAATATTCGGTAATCGACAAAATACGCTCCTTTTTTTCTCCGCAATTGATCTCCCATAATTCCAATGAATAACACAAATCTGCATAATGCTCCCCAAACTTCTTTACAATCCCGCTTATCCCTTCCTTTGTATATTCTAATTTCGTCCAAACATCGACAATGTCATTTGGTGAGGGAGCCGCATCCTCCGCATCGTAGAAACATTCATACGAATTGGTTTCCGCAAACAGCTTCCAGTCCGCTCCCCACACCTCCACGTTGAAACAGAAAATAAGCCCGATGCATAACAAATTAACCCATAACGATTTCATTCAACTTACCTCCTTTTTTTTGGCCTTTACCTGCTCGGTTTCACCTCTTCTCTCCCCTAATCACATACTGCTTCGGATAGATTCTTGCCAAGAGATTCTGAGAGGCGTCCTTTAGCCGGTTTAGTGTTTATAATATTTCCCGTTATGGAATATTGACTGCTGGACGAAATACGCTGCGTTTTGCCCCGACAATCTACTTCCCATAACTGCAATGAATAACTCAAATTCTCATAATTCTTCCCAAACTCCTTTACATACTCAGCGATACCTTTCTTCGTATATTCTAATTTTACCGAAACCTGCGGCACGTTGCTTTTATACAGAAGGTGTGACCGGCTCACATAATAGAAACCTTCGTACAGATCAGTTGAGATGAATGATTTCCAACGCGCCTCCCGCATTCCCGCACAGCCAAACACAACCATTCCGATAACAAGGGCCACTCCCAGTTTAAGTGAAAATAGTTTCATTCAACCTCACCCTCTATTTTAGCCTGCTATACCATCTCTCCGATTTCAAGACTCACCACCATCAGCATTTCCAAAAACTCTGTCATCGAGAAATACGCTATGTAGCCTTCTCCTTCTTCTCAAACCTCCCAAAATACTCATCAATGGCCCTTCTCACATGTACAGCGACCGGAGCCCCAGTTTTCCTCGATAATCCCCTGAGCTTCTTTTGTTGAACCCTGGTTAGAAAAATGTTGGTTCTTATCTTGGTTATCATCCCTTCCCCTCCTCTTCAAAGATGTATACCCTTATACACCTATATATGCATTTGTCAAGTCTTTTCTTTGGACTCTGGTGAATCCATAGTTGTACGCATTTTCCGTTGACTTTTCCGTTATGGTTTTCATAGGGTACAGCGAATGCCAGTATTTGGTTCTTTGTACCTTAACAAAACTGAGAAGCACTTCCTCCTACTGAAATCTTCGGCGGGTCATTGTGCCCTGATGGCGTGGATTTCAACTACCAATCAACAAGGGTGCAGCTTCTCAGAACTGATAAAGCCCTGACCGAAATCCTTGAAATCGATGTTGTCAAAAGGTTATGGTATTTGCTGTGTGAGGACTTAATCTATGATCGCCACGAATGTAGATGGTAGAGTCCCGATATGTTGAGTATTCAGAAAGATTTGCTAAAGCGGCTTTTGATTCGCTACGGGTCCGCAGTTGGCATGGTAGCAGCGGCTTTCCTGTTGCGCCTGGTGCTAACGACATATGTTGGTCCTGGCTGGCCCACATACATTACCTTCTATCCAGCCGTAATGCTCGTAGCCATGGTAGCTGGTTTCTGGTCTGGAGTTGTGGCCACTGCGGTGGCTGCGCTGACTGTGGACTATTGGATTCTGCCCCCGATAGGGTCTTTCGGGATTGAGAGTTTCACCGATGCTGCCGGCTTAGCGCTGTTTTCTGGCATGGGTGTATTAATGAGCCTGATAGCCGAGTTTTATCGTCGTGCCCGGAAGCAAGCTCAGGAGAGGAGTTTGGAACTGGCAAAAGCGAACGAAGCATTGCGGCATTTATCCTCAAAACTTCTCTCAGCTCATGAGGAAGAAAGAAAGAGGGTCGCGGGTGAGATTCACGATACCCTTGGGGCTTGTTTGGCGGCAATCGGATTCAAGGTGAATCAGGCCAAGGTTGAGGATGAAAAGACAGCAAACAGTCCAGCAGAATGTTTGAATATCATTTCGCCCTTAATCCGAGAATGTATCCAGGAGTGTAAGAGGATACAGATGGACCTGCGGCCCTCAATGATTGATGATCTGGGTCTCTTGCCTACTCTTTCCTGGTTCTGCAGAAGGTTTGAGACGATCTATTCGCACATTCAAACTAAACTGATAATGTCGATTGAGGAAGCCGAAATACCGAGTCTCTTGAAGATCGTCATCTACCGGATCGCGCAGGAGGCTATGAACAACATCGCCAAACACAGCGAGGCTAATGTTGTCCGTTTATCTTTACAGAAAATGGATCGAAGAGTGAAACTTGCTATCCAGGATAACGGCCGGGGCTTTGATCTGGAGAAGGCAATTTCTCAGGGGAACCCAAAGAGAGGGTTGGGACTTTCCAGCATGAAGGAACGAACCGAGCTTTCGGGTGGTTCTTTTGTTATCGAATCTGCTGTGGGAAAAGGGACGACCATCAGCGTGTCGTGGCAAGTCGAATCGTAATCAAACTGGCGGATTGAAAAGTAACTCACTTTCAATCGGAAATCTTCTGGTCATGTAGAGACCGTACCCTAATTCTTTGTAGGTGGAGACGGTAACTCAGTTTCTTACCTTTTGCTTCCTGAAACTGTGATTCTTGAAAATCTCCCCGCAATGCAACATGTCAAACGGTAACCATAAGGTTACTAGAAACTACATCGTTTTTTGCCTTCAAATACGTAATTCACCTTATTGCCTTTTAAGTACTCCTGAATGAAAATGGCTAACGATTAACTGAATTTTTAAAAGTGTGTGGTGATATGCTGAGAACAATGACAGTTGAAGATAACATTCCTTTTCGAGAAATGTTCAAAAATAATTTGTTGTCTGAATTCCCTTCGATGGAAATTATCGAAGCGACAAGTGGAGAAGAAGCATTCAAAGGGCTCGCCCCTTATCCCATTGACCTTGTCTTTATGGACATCAGGTTGCCAGGGGAGAGTGGTCTTGATCTAACGAGTAAGATAAAGGCTAAATATAAAAACGTGACCATTACCATGCTTACAGGTTATGACTTACCAGAATACCGGGAAGCCGCCGCTCGATGCAGAGCAGATGGTTTTATTGCTAAGGATTTGATGAAATGGGATCAAATTTCAGCAATGGTCAAGTGTTTTCAGAGAGCAAAAGATAGCCTTGGATTGAAGCCAAGTTGTGTTCGGCTTGCGAGCGAGGGTTCGCAGTGAGAAAGGAGGAGGTCATGGTTCAAAAGAAGCCAGTAAAAAAAGTTGCGAGAAAGGTTGTAAAGAAGGGCGATGTTTACAAATGCGGTGTTTGTGGACTTGCTGTAACAGTGGATGAAGTTTGCGGGTGTGTGGATACCTGCGATATCATCTGCTGTGAAAAACCGATGAAGCCTAAAAAAGGGGTTAATTGAGCTATGGCTGGCGGAAAACAGCTACACTATGGAGTTCATGAGGAGGGGAGTGAGAAGCATGAATCAATGGCAATGTTCGAGTTGTGGTTATACCTTTGAAGCCGAGGCTCCTCCCAGTCAATGTCCTTCCTGTAAGCAGGTTTGTCCCTTCAACAATGTGACCTGCTACATCCCCGATTGCGGAGGATCGGGAAATATCGACCCGAGGCTCGCTGCACGTAAGAGCGACGGCATAAAGAAGAAGGAATAACCCAACCCAGTTACCGGACGCCATTCGGAGAGTCAGCAGGTTTCATCCGAGCTTGTACCGGGGTATACAAAACTCTCAGCTTTGACGTCGTCTTTTGATTTTTGAGACTCCGTCAGTGGTTCGCTCTCGTTTGTCTGCCCGAACCTCACCGGGTACAATCTTAGGCATTTGAGACTCCATCCTAAAAAGTATCGGGATTGATCCTTCTGACTTCCATCCTGGAGTCTTGTTTTCCACTTTTACTCTTCAACGGAAGCTTTTAGATAGAAATCAATAAAAAAGCCATTTTGCAGCTTTGCCTATTGGACGCTTAGAAACAAATTACCAGGTTTGACTTAAGTCAATGCAAGAATAGACTCTTGGAGATACCTTTTGGGATAGGCAGGGACGATCCTCTCGGATTCCTGTCCCAATTCAATATTGATGCCCAATTGCTTGATTTTCTAATAGCAAGAAAAAAACAGGACGAGGAGATAAATATGGATGAAAATTTACGCAAGAAAGTCCCAAAAACTCTTGTTCTCTGCTTCCGCTTGATATTGGCAGCTTCTTTTCTTACAGCGGCTTTTGGAAAACTCGTTGATATTGAGCGTTACTCGGTGCAGGCAGTTTACTTCTTTGTTATCCTGCCCTTTTTTTTAGCTCGTCCTTTTGGACTGGCCTTGCCTTTTATTGAACTGCTGTGTGGATTAGGTTTGCTTTTCGGAGTGTTAACGCGATTATCGGCTTTGGGGATTGGTCTGCTAAGCTTATCTTTTTTCATTGCCAAGGCCATCGTGTTTTTACATGGGCGTAGCGTTGATTGCGGTTGTTTTGGAGCGTTCGGAAAGACCGTGGCCTCTGTTACTATCTTCCTTGATCTTCCAATGATTTTCTTTGCAATGGTCGTGATGTGGGCGCCTTCTGATGTCCGTCACTGGAAAGCCGTGGGGAATGTTTTGTCAAAAACGTGGAGAGAAAGATTGAGATTCATATGGTGAACGGAGGATCGAGTCAAGAAATCGTTTTGTTTATTTCAATCGTAAATCCTCAGTCGACCTTACTTGCCCTAACGGTTGATTAGTAGGTTGAGTCAATAACCCGCTTACTTACCCCTTTCTTCCTGAAGTCAACGAATGGTCGGATCCATAGAAAAGTATAGATTTCGTTTCGTAATGTTCAATCGTTGAATGGTCAACGATCTAAAGGCAATCATTTAAACGGCAGATGGACATATCGGGTTGATGAAATCGAATAAATATTTTAGTGTGGAACAATAAAGGATAAGTCATATATGGAAACGGCCTTTTTTCTCGGTTTAACCTCGGGAGGCGCCTGCCTGGTCACCTGTGGTCCGCTTGCCGCTGCCTTTCTCACGGCCGAAGGAGCCAATTTAAAAGGGTGCGCTGCGCTTCTCACGATCTTCCTCTCCGGAAGGTTCCTGGGGTATTGCGGGTGGGCGGTTTTGTCCTGGCTTCTCGGAAGGGCGATCTTCCAAGTTCCGAGCGGTTCAATCGGGTTTTCCTTTGCAGGATTGGTTCTGGGAGCGTGGCTTATCTATTATGGGATTTCAAAACCTATCGGTCATTCTCATAAAAGCTGTCCTGGTTCTATTTTGAAATCCTTCAACCCCGGTTTTGGGAATTATCAGGTCTTCTTTCGCGGCGGCATCTGGGGATTCCTAAGCGGGATTCAGGTATGCCCGCCATTCTTCGCCGCCATCATCGGGGCCGCGCAGACCGGAGGACTCAGCGGCTCTCTTCTTTTTTTCTCTCTCTTTTATCTGGGGACGGGAATTTGGTTTCTTCCCTTCCCTTTCGTCGGGACTCTCGGACGTTTTCGCCAGGTCGCCCAGGTGGCACGGTTTTGTGCCTTGCTACTTGGAGCCTATTACATCTACTCAGGATTGATCACACTAACAGGAGGAAGTCCATTCCATGGTTGAGAAAACGATGTCGGGACAAAGCCGAATTGAGACGCCGCTCGGACAAGGAAAGAGCTGGGTAACCTGCTTACTATGGACCCTTCCGATGGTGATCTGGGGCTTGCTGATGTTCTCCAAGGGGTTGTTTCATGGTGCTCTGGCTGAGAGGGTGGCCACGATCATGACTGTTGCCTTTCTGGCCGGAGTCTTCTTTTGGATGATGAGATCCGGAGAAACCTATCGACCGCGCCGGGTCTTTTTTGTTGCCCTAGGCTTTCTCTTTCCATTCGGCTTCATCTCTGGACTCATCGCCCAAAGGGGAACGATGAGTATTTCCTTGGAGCAGATGATCCTCGGCAATACTCCTTTCTGCCACCTGGCCCTCCCTATGATGGCCCTCCCTGCCGTTGTTTCCAAGACCATTATTTTCCCGGGAAGCATCCTTCCCACGCCGGAGAATCCCCGCGCCTTCGCTACCATGCTCGCGCTCTGGTTTGGAGCTACCCTGATTCTTGGTCGGGGGTGGTGCAGTTGGGGGTGCTTCTTTGGCGGAATTGAAGAGGGGTTTGCCTCCCTTCGCCGCAAACCGCTGATTTATAGAATCTCTTCCCATTGGACTCTTCTTCCCTGGGCAGTGTTAATTCTGGTGGTCGTGGGTTCGGCGATTTGGCTTGTCCCCTTTTATTGCGCATGGCTTTGCCCTTTCAAGACCGTTACCGAGTTTCCAGCCGTTACCTCCCTGAAGGCGGCCGTACAGTTTGGGATCTTTACCACCCTCTTCGCCATACTCGTTGTCGTCTTTCCCTTTTTGACCAAAAAGAGGACCCAATGCGCCTTCTTCTGCCCACTGGGACCGGTCCAATCGCTGGCCAACAAGATTAATATCTTCGAACTGAAGAGTGATCCTGAGCGGTGCGTTTCCTGCAGGCTCTGTGAAAAGGCGTGCCCGCTACTGGCAATCGATCAGGCAGAAAACGGGGTAAGGCAAGTCAATATGCGCTGCAGCAGATGCGGGGCTTGTGCGGATGCCTGCCCGAAAAAGGCCATCCGCTTCCGGATCAAGGGGACGCCGTTTACAGTCCCTTCTTCAGCCCCGCGGATGATGTTCCTCTATGCCACATGGATTTTCGCCACCATGTTCGGCGGAAGCATCATCGCCAGCAGCTTGGGGAAAATGATCGGACATCTTTTTTGATTGAGGTGAAACTATGAAACGGATGATTCCTTACTTGGCATATGGAGCGGCGATTTTGACGATCCTCTTCGCCCTGGCCCTGCCGATCAAGGTTCTTCCAATCTTTGTCTCTGCCATCAAAGCTCTCGACTTAAAGATCGCCCCCCGCTTCTCCGGTGGGGAAGTGGCCTTTGTCATCGACAGGGGTGGATATCAAATCAAGGTCTACCACCCCGTCTATCCAGCTCTGGTTGGCGAGGGATCTGAAGGATTCGTCCAACTCATATGGCAACCGAGAAGTGCTTTGCCTTCTGAGGTTCAAGATGCCCTGGATCTCGATGGCGATGGGAACGTGGACTGCGAAATCTCGATTTTCAACCCTTCTGGAAAAGGAGCTACCCCGTTGCTTACGGTTATTCCGAAATCTCCGTGGGTGCTCCCTGTCCAGAACTCTCGAACAACTTCTCTCGAGAAGGTACTCATTGAAAAAGGGCGGGATGCCATTTTTGTCCGCATTCCCGTACGAAAACCGGGCACTTCTTGACATCCAGTGCAGCCATAAGTCCACTCTTTGTCGGAATCCTTAGGCAAACAGGGGGGTCACTTATGCAATGTTTCTTCCTGAACTCGTGATTTTTGAGTTTTGCCGTTAGATACGCTCTTTCAAATGGTAATGGATAATTCTTGTTGAAGTTTCCATTCAAAATTAGTAGACTTTTATCAAACATTGGGCATCGATTGAGAGAGTCTATGCTTAGGAAGGCTTTATTCGATATATACTCATTAAGAACTTGAATCAAACGGAGGATGAAATGCTTTTTTATGTTGACCCAGAGAAGTGCAACCGGGACGGGATCTGTGTGGAGGCTTGTGGCGGGAGACTGATCGAGATGGGGGAAACAGACTCGGTGCCAACCCTGATAGCTGATGCCGAAGAGTTATGCGTCAACTGTGGTCACTGTGTGGCCGTATGCCCCACTGGTGCGCTGGTACATCATACCCTGAGGCCCGGAGATTGTCCCCAAATTAGGGAAGAGCTGCTGATCAATCTGGAGCAAGCTGAACAGTTTCTTCGATCAAGACGCTCCATTCGAAATTACAAGGACAAGCCTGTTGAACGTGACAAGCTAAACAAACTCATTCAAGTATCGGGCTATGCTCCGTCCGCACACAATGCCCGACCGGTTCATTTTTTGATAATTGAGGAAAAGACAGGGGTAAGACGCCTTTCAGGCTTGGTTGTGGACTGGATGCGTATGACAATCAAACAGGCCTTGGCTTTGGCTAAGACGTTTCATTTTGATCGGCTGGTTGCATCATGGGATGAGGGAAAAGATCGAATATGCCGCAACGCTCCGCACCTCATTATCGCTCATGCGGCTGAGAACGCTCCATTGGCCCAGGTGGATTGCATCTTAGCCCTCGCCTATACAGAATTGATTGCACTACCTTTGGGCCTGGGGACAACCTGGGCGGGACTTGTGATGGCCGCAACAAATTTTTATCCACCTTTGATGGAAGCCCTGAGGTTACCGGAAGGTCACAAGTGCTTTGGAGTCATTATGGTCGGATACCCCAAACTCAAATTTGTGCGGATGCCACTGAGGAATCCACCGGAGGTAGTATGGCGTTAAAAAAACTAAGGTCGGGTTTAAATGTGAAAGGATTTGACTATACAGACATTGTCAAGTGTGATGGTGACTTCTTCCTGTAATCGAGTTTTCTTAAAATCCTCCTTCCATACAACCTTTCGAATGGTAATCGATAATTCTTATTGACGTTTCCGTCCAAAATTAGTAGATTTTTATCCAACCATTGGGCATCAATTGAGAGAGTTTCTGCTTAGGAAGATTGGATTCGATATATACTCATTAACAACTTTCATCAAACGGAGGGTGAAATGGCTTTCTATGTTGATCCAGAGAAGTGCAACCGGGACAGGATCTGTGTGGAGGCTTGTGGCGGGAGACTGATCGAGATGGGAGAGGCAGATTTGGTGCCAACCCTGACCGCTGACGCCGAAGAATTATGTATTAACTGTGGTCACTGTGTGGTCGTATGTCCCACGGGTGCGCTGGCACTTCATACCATGGAGCCAGGAGATTGTCCACAGATTAAAGAAGAACTGCACATCGATCTGCAGCAGGCTGAACAGTTTCTTCGATCAAGACGCTCCATTCGAAATTATAGGGAGAAGCCTGTTGAACGTGACAAACTGAATAAACTGATTCAAGTATCGGGTTATGCTCCGTCCGCACACAATGACCGACCGGTTCATTTTTTAGTAATCGAGGATAAGGGAGAGGTAAGGCGCCTTTCAAGCTTAGTCGTGGATTGGATGCGTATGACAATTAACGAGGCTCCCGTTTTGGCTAAAACGTTTCATTTCGACCGTGTGGTTGGACTATGGGATGGGGGAAAAGATCTAATATGTCGCAACGCCCCACACCTGATCATCGCTCATGCGGCTGAGAACGCTCGGTTGGCCCAGGTGGATTGTATCTTAGCCCTTGCCTACGCAGAATTGATTGCGCCGCCTTTGGGCCTGGGAACAACCTGGGCAGGATATGTGATGGGTGCAACAAGTTTTTATCCACCTTTGATGAAAGCCCTGAACTTACCGGAAGGACATAAGTGTTTCGGAGTCATAATGGTTGGATACCCCAAATTGAAATTTGTGCGGATGCCATTGAGGAATCTGCCGGCGGTAGAATGGCGATAAAGAAATTAAGATCAGGTTTAAATGTGAAAGGATTTGACTATACAGACAGTGTGATGGTGACTTCTTCCTTGTAATCGAGTTTCGCCCTGTACCCCTTTAAATACAATGTTCCAATCCGAAATCAATAAAAAGCAGGAGAAGTTTCTCACACTTTTAAGGAAGAGAGTCAGGACTTTTATGAAACAATCTTCCACTATCATCGCTTTTCAAATCTACCAGTAGTCAGGATTATCTCAAATTATCAGGTACGTACATCGATTGATAGCATGTGGCATTAATATTGCAACCTGGAACAGGGGTTTTTTAGCATAATAATCGGATTATGGAGTCTCCAGGAAAATTCTTAAAAAAAGAAAGGGAGACACGAAACATCTCGTTGGAGGAAATCTCTAACTTCACCAACGTCAACGAATACTACCTCAAAGCCATCGAAGAAGACAGATACGACATCCTTCCTGGGGTCTTTTACGTCAAAGCGTACTTAAATGTTTATGCTAAATGTCTCGCCCTCAATCCGAAGGATATCGTCCTCCGGTATGAAAATTATCTAAAAAGCCTTACACGTCGGGAGACCATCCAGCTGCAGCAGACTAAGAACCATTTGAGGAGAAATGGGAACAGGTAGAAAGCAGAAGTAAAGACAAACGGAAGCACTTAAAAGGGAAAAGGATAAGGTATGGGAGACAAATCTTTTTCTGGAGTCGTTCTGAAAGAGGCTTTTGTAAAGCTGAAAGATTCTTGCGTAAGGGGTCGAAGAAGGAGGACTTTTTTATTTATTCTTGTGAACCTTGCGTATATCATTGCTATTGCTGGTCTGTCGATGGTAATCATTCAGCAAAAGAATACAATTTCCACTTTTTCTTGTGTGGAGCCGGTCGTTGATGAATACCGTACCAAGGAAAAGCTTTATGGAATTCTGAGAACCAAGGGCTACAGTCTTGGTCAAGGGCTTGATATTGCCGAGGCGATTGTCAAGAGATCGAAGGAACTCGAACTACCGTTGCCACTTATTATGGCTGTCATTGACCAAGAATCTGAATTCTACCCGAATGCCAGATCATTTAAAGGTGCTCAAGGACTGATGCAGATTATGCCCTTCAAATGGGATGAGTATGTGGTTAAGCTAAATTTGAATGTTGGTAGGAGGGCGATTGCTGATCCATTTATGAATATAACGGTAGGATGCCAGATTCTTAAGGATTTGTATGATGGCTATAAGGATATAAAAGACGATAAAGTCAGAATGGCTAAAGCCCTGATGGATTACAATAGGGGTGCGAAATCTAAGGATCGAAATCTGCAATATTCTGTCGGGGTGGGTCAGAGGCAGGATGAGTACCAAAAGAAATTACAAGGGTACACGGAGGATTAGAACTATGAATTGGCCTTAACCACTCTCGGCATTGGTCGAATTTTAGACTTACAGCTGCAGTTGTCAACTGCGGGGACATGAAGAGATGTTCAGAACAACGCTCGTTGAAGATAGCTCCTCATTCAGGCAGATAGTTAAGGTTAATTTACAAGACCAATTTCCCTCAATGCACATTATCGAAGCCGCAGACGGTGCAGAGGCGTTTCAGAAAATCCATGGTCATCCTCCAAATCTAATTTTAATGGACATCAGGTTACCAGGCGAAAGCGGCCTTGAATTAACCAGGAGGATAAAAGCTGATTACCCTGAAGTCACCATTATTATTCTTACGAGTTATGACTTACCCGAATATCGAGAGGCGGCGGTCCAATGCAAGGCTGATTATTTCTTTTCCAAAGGTGCATTAACGACTGACGGGGTTTTCACATTAGTCAAATCAATTTTATTAAAACAAGGGTTTAATGCGGATGGTTCAGAGAAGGGATAAGTCAGCTTTCATTGAAGGGCCTATTTTTGTGAGTAAACGTTCCCCTCTGGGATTATTTTGGATCGGATATAAGTTTTTGAACTAAAAGACCCCCTTTCGCAACTCTTCCTTCCTGAACTCTTCAATCTGCGAATTTTTGCTTCTATACAACCTTTCAAATGCAAATCAATAAAAGTGAGAAGCTCTATCCAAGAGAAAATCAACACCGAAGTAAAATTTCCAAGAAAATTTTTATCTTGACAGTCAACCTATTTAAGAGTAATTTCCAATCATTGGTTCCCACCTGTGTTTAATCAATCTCACAACCTTACCTTTGAAGAAAGGAGTAGCTTATGGAAAAGGGAATGAATCGCAGAGAGTTCTTAAAGGCAACGGCAACTACAGGTGCTGTTCTCATGGGGGGGGAATCTTCTCCGTCAAACCGCAATGGCCCAGGGGCCAGTAAACATTCCAGAAGCTGAGAAGATCGTCATTACAATGGTCACGGACAATTATTATGATGTGAATCGATTAGATTACAAGATTGCGAAAAGGCATGCTTCTATTTCAAACCCTCTCGATGCCGCTTTGCACGCAGAACACGGACTGGCTTACCAAATTGAGACGGTGGTCAATGGGGACTCGCATACCTGTCTTTTTGATTTCGGATCGGACGCCAATGGGGTACTTAAAAACATGGATCTCCTGAAGATTGACTGGAAAAAAGTGGAAGCCCTTGGCCTAAGTCACGATCATTGGGATCACGAAACTGCCCTGGTTGAGATTCTCAAAGCCAAGAAAGAAGAATTCTCCAAAAATATTCCCCTTTACCTCGGGGCGGAGTTCTTCGTAGGGACTTACAGCAAGCGGCCCAATGGTAACATTAGTCAGTTGAACCTTCTTAAGAAGGAGGCTGTTGAAGAATTAGGTTTTATAAGAATTGTAGAAATAAGAGTTCCTACTCCCATTATCCCAGGGGCATATTTGCCAGGAAGAATCGAACAGGTTACGGATTACGAAAAGGTCGCTCCGAATTTCCTGGCCAAAAAGGGAGGCGAATTCGTGCAGGAGACGTTTATTGGAGAACAGGCTGTTATCCTGAATGCCAAAAGGAAAGGTTTGGTTGTGCTGTCCGGTTGCGCCCATAGGGGGATCGTTAATGCTGTAAAACAAGCCCAGAAAATGTCAGGTATTGAAAAAGTGTACGCCGTTATGGGAGGTTTCCATTTAATAAATGCTAAACCAGACTTGATTCAAAAGACGGTTGCGGACATTAAGGCGATGAATCCCGAATACATTGTCCCAACGCATTGCACGGGGTTTGAGGCCATATCAGCTTTTTTGAAAGAAATGCCAGATAAGTTCGTTCTTAACACGGTAGGCACAAAATACACTATTTGATTTTTATAAATCGTCAGGAAGGAGATGCAAAATGTTTAGAAAAAGTTTTACATTTCCTTGGAGAATATTATGACGGTGATTTTTGCCCGGATTGGCAATTTTTACAAAGATCTTTACAAGAAAGGAGGAGGAAGTAATGTTTAAGAAAGTCTTGGTTTGCACCGCACTTTTTGCGATGGTGATGGCCAATTCTGTCAGTTCGCAGCAATCTCCACCAACGTCCGAGCAGGCGAAGCGGATCGAAGCGATGGTCAATAAGGCTGCGGCGCTGCTCGAAACCCAAGGAAGGGCTGCCTTCTCTGAGTTTAGAAAGCGCAATAGTGGATGGTGGTTCGGTAACACGTATCTATTCGTCTACGATAAAGACATGAATGTTTTACTCAACCCCGCTTTCCCGGAGCGAGAGGGAACCAATGTACATGGCCAGAAAGATGATAACGGCAAGCTATTTCATGACGAGTTTATGAAGGTGGTTCAATCCAAAGGATCAGGCTGGGTCGATTACATGTTCCCTAAACCCGGGCAGACCCAATCGTCCCAGAAGTGGAGTTACGTAAAGGCGGTGAAGATAGATGGAACTCCTGGGCTGATCGGTGCGGGTTTCTATCCTGAGTAATACTGGAAGGTGATTCAGAAGACGGTTCCAGATATTCAAGCGATAAACCCGGAATATATTGTTCCCACCGGTCTTGAGGCCATATCAGCCTTTGTTATTCAACGTTCCTATAAGGAATCATCAAGAGGCAGAAGGTGAGGTGATGGGGATGGCGAGAGAAGATGATATTAGACTGCTTATGGTAGAGGAACAGACTTTCCTCTCAAGGGAGAGGACGATGCACTCCTACATGCAGACAGGCCTGGCCTTCGTCTCTGTTGGCCTTGTGATCATCAAGCTTCTTAGTGGGATTGTCTATTTATTCATCGGAATACTTCTTATGATCCTGGGGGGCCTTCTCATAATTGAATCTGGGAGAAGGTATGTGCGTTTTCGGAAGGCGATTCGCCTGCTGAGGGAGAAGGAAGCTAAGCTGGGATATAAGCTTGGAACCATCAAATAAATGGAATTCTCATCACTCTTTCTTGCTGAAGTCCTCAAGTCAAGAATCCAGAGCTTTATACCGGATTACAAACGATAATCCTCGAAAAGATATTTTTCACGAGCCTATCTTTTGTTTGACAGACGCAACATTTTCTGATATTAGAAGCGTCAGGTGGAATCCTCTCCGTTAGTTCCTGTAAGGATAATCTAATAACACAACCTTAAACCTTTTGGAGTGATTATGGAATGGGGTGTGCAAAAGATGCCGATATGATGGCTCCAGGGATTATGCTAATTCATTGGGGGCTTAGTTTTTTGATATTCTGGATACTCACTTCAATTAAATCCTTTCAAAACCGTTTGCCTCAGAAAGGAGGTCATTATGGTAGCAGACATTTATGAAAAATTGGCTAAGCATCTAGACAACCTGCCAGGAGGTTTCCCACGGACTGAGAGCGGGGTGGAAATGCGAATTCTACGAAGGCTCTTTACTCCTGAAGATGCTGAATTTGCGATGCACTTGACACTGATCCCTGAGGAGCCTCGGGTAATTGCTCGCCGTGCCAAGATTCCAGTAGAGGAAGCTGCTCGTCGATTGGAGGGGATGGAGAAGAAGGGCCTTACCATTAGTATTCGTCAGGAGGACAAGCCCCTCTTATACATGGCCGAGCAATATATTGTGGGCTTCTGGGAAGGACAAGTTAACAAGTTAGACCCAGAACTTGTTCAAAATGCTGAGGAGTACCGGGACGCCCTTGTTAAGGAGCGAAAATCTGGTCGGTGGACACCTCAACTGCGCACGATCCCTGTGAACAAGAGTATCGGCATAGAGAATGTTGTTATGCCCTATGAGAGGGCGGAAGAGTTGCTGCACACCCAGAAGTTCTTTGCTGTCTCCAATTGCATCTGTAGGCAAGGGATGCGTATAATTGGCAAGGGTTGCGACAAGCCTGAGGAGAGTTGTATGAGTTTTGGCATGGCTGCAGACTCAGTAGTACGGAATGGTAGGGGTCGGGCTATCGGCATGGAGGAAGCTCTAGCGATCCTTCAGCGAGCGGAGGAGGTTGGGCTGGTGCTC
>DASPPQ010000177.1:0-4232 GCA_035625415.1 Thermodesulfobacteriota bacterium | reverse complement strand
AAGAATTCAAATCGACTGATAGTGTTACTTTCTTGCCCATCCCTCTCATCCTTTCTTGGAGGAACTTTTTCGCCCCATATTCATTTTAAATTTTTTGATTTCCTTTTGGAGGTCTTCTAACATGTGCCCGTGTAGAGTAAGTCTGAGCTTGCAGAAAGAACAGGCCAGATTAGCCGCTTCCACCAACTCTGTCACGGGATAGTCCGTCTTTCTGCCACAGATTGGACAGGTAAAAGGAAATCGCCCAGCCCTCGGTCTTCTCATCCTCGACTCAATCTATAACTAATGGCTTCACCTTCCACACCCCAAATATACCTCCGAATGTCTCTCATGTTCCTGCCAGTTCTTGGTATACCGGTCCGCCAATTTCTTATGCCTGATCACGAGTAGATTTTCTGCATTATTCTCCTTCCGGTATTTTCCTCCAGTACTCATACATCCGGGAAAGGATCTGGGCGATCTCGTCCAAGCGATTAAGGACACGAAATCCTTCGTCTTGGAGTTCAGAGATTGTTTGGCTTTCCAACGAAGTGTGATGGGATCCCAGGATAACCGGCTTGCGGAATTCTCGCTGGAGCCCGTCGTAACCCCGCATGACCTGTTTTTCCAAATCCAGCTGAATTTTCCTCCCGGCGTGAGTTTCATCGCGAACAAAACCCTCCCGGCCTAGCCCGTGTAAAATAAGGGCATCAACTTCGCCCGAAGCAACGATCACCCGCCCTATCTCGATGAGCGTTTCCGCTGAAAGAGCCATAACCCCGGCTGCTCCGATGTCCACGGGATTGGACGTAGACGCTCGCGGGGGCATACCTAAGGACCTCAAGTTTGCCTGAGCGGACAAGCTCAACTCTGGCACAATCAACCCCTCTTCTTCTAAGCGATCTGAGAGGACTACGCCCCACGATCCTCCCATCGTTACGATGGCCACGCGCCTCCCTCTCAAAGGGGGGCGCTCGATCAAAGCATGCCCTAAAGGCAGGAGTAGCTCCATGGACGGAGAAAGGATTGCATTGACCTGTAGGAGGGCTGCACCATAGACCTCTTTCGAACCCGCCATTGCTCCCGTGTGGCTTTTTGCGGCACGGATACCACTCGACGTACGCCCAGCCTTATGGAGGATGATAGGTTTATCCCGGCCTACCTGACGGGCCACCTCGAGGAAGCGCCTTCCATCTCGCAGAGTCTCCACGTACATCACAATCCCCCGCACCTGAGGATCTTTTCCGAAGTAATCCAAGAAGTCGGTCACTTGAAGATCACATTCGTTTCCAGTATGGATGAATTTCCCTAACCCCATCCCTCGGCCATACCCCGAATCCAGAAGGTCGCCAAAGGCGTATCCTCCTTGGGAGATTCCCGCCAACGGCGTTGCAAGGAGATGTTGGCGGGGGAAAGCATTGAAGCCAGCATGCAAGTTAAAGGTACCACTTACGTTGGGACCCATGATCCTTACCCCATGGGCTCGAGCCACTTTCGCGATCGCCTCCTCCCTGGCTCGCCCTCCTTCTACAGCCTCCCCAAACCCCGCCGTGATGATAGTGATCCCTTTGACTCCTTTTTCACAGCAGTCTTGGACCACCCGTTCCACCGAAGCCTCCGGAACTGTGAGTACAGCCAGTTCAACGCAATCGGGGATCGACTTAACGTCCGGATATGCGCGGATTCCATAAACCATGGAGGAATGGTGATTCACGGGATAGATCTTTCCCGGGTAATAAAAGGAAAGCAAGCCTTCCATAATAAACGACCCCCACGATAAAGGCCTCTCTGTAGCTCCTATTACTGCTACGCTCCGGGGTTGGAGAAAGACATCTAGTTCAATTGGCATTATGATTTGCCCTTTATAGATTAAGACCCCAGTAATCTTCCAGCTCATTTATACCCTTCTTTTTGTCTTGCGTCAAAAAAACAAATTGTAAGTTGCATGAAGTGTGGTGCTTAGAAGGTAAGGGAGGAGATTTGGATTGATGGAAGGGAGAACCGAGGATTACCAATTCAAATCGTGTATAATTTGACAAAATGCTGGGTTGAATAGTTCAGGAAGAAACCCTCGGCTCAGCGAAGAATTCGGACTCTCAGTCAGGTTTTGAGGAGTTCACCTACGAATCTGCATTGCCGAGATGATCTGGGAGCTGATGATTACCGATGGAAACGAACAAAAAAGGCAGGACTATTTCTGACCCTGCCTTGACCTACTTTAAGAAGACGCCTGCTATTCAAAACTGACAGCCAGTGCAACAGGAGGGGTAAAGGCTAGAGTTACTTTTTGCGGTTGCCGTTAAAAAATATAAAGGGCACCGGCTAATTAAACTCAGAGGAACCTATTGCCCTTAACGACGGTACGCCCAATGTCCCCGATGCCAGACTCTTCCCCAGCCATGGTGCCTCCATCCACCACCCCAGTAACCTGGAACCCATACCCGATAACCATAATATCCGTAATACCCAGGACCGTAATAAGCGTAGGGATAAGGATAATAAGCAGGTGGCGGCGCTGTAACTCCCGGAGGACCAATAACCACCGGAGGCCCCGGGAGCCCGAAACGAAAAGAAACCCATGCTGAGGCGGTTCCGGTTGTCAGGCAAAAAACCAATAATAAAGTGCTCAGTAACAGGATTTTTTTCATTTTTCTCCTCCTTGTTCAATTATAATTCAAAAAATGTGAACCTTCTACTCTGCCTATTCTTCTCTACACAGAACGCTTTCGATGTTTTGACGTATCACTTAGGCTTTTTATTCAATGTTCGATAGTGGGTCAATTTGGAAACAAAAGACTCTGATAGAATCTCCTACTAAGGCAACGGATGAAAAGGTCTTATCTGTTTGCTCACCAACCAGATCGCAATATCCGATTCCACCTCCGACGCCGAGCGTTTCTGGATACTGATAAAATGAACATTCTCTTCCAGATGACATCTCAACCTCCCGCCTTCAGATAACTGAACCGCATTGGAAAAAGAAGAAAAGGCCTGTGTCATGTCAAAGCACGGGCCTTGTGAAGTTTCCTTTACCTATACAACATACCTCTTATTACCTGCATGGGATCTATTACTTAGTGTTTTTCCCAGCTTTGATGTCCTGCCGCCTGTCCCTTTTATCTTGCCTGAGATCCCGGACATCCTGCCGTCTGTCCCTCTTGTCATTTCTGAGATCACGCACATCTCGCCTTCTATCTGCTTGATCCTTTCTCAGATCCTTCCGATCCTTGTTGCGGTCACGGATATCATTGCGCAGGTCTTTTTTCGCTGTCTTGATCTTCCCTGGGTCACCTGACTTTTCAGCATCCGCCAGTTCCTTCCGGTCGGCCCGTATGTCTTTCGTGTCACTTCGAATGTCCTTACGGTCCCCTCTGATATCTCTCGTATCCCTACGATGATCGACTTCTTCAGATCATTTGCCCTGCTTATCATAAAAACTAATTAAAACTAATTTATACTCACCTCCTCTTCTGAATCCAACCATATAAAATCAAGAATAATGTGATTTGCCCCTTTTTTAGATGTTGTTTGGTTAGTTCTTATAACGCACTACACTTACATCCGTTGACATGCCCAATGATTATTCTATCTCCAGGTTCACTTTTTCTCCGTTTCTCTCTTCAGATGCTTTCTCCTCTCAGCCGGAGGCTTCGACTGAACTTTGCGTCTGAAATCCCGGCGCTCCTCATCGTTCATATTCTGCCATTTCTCGCGAAGAACCTTTCGTTGTTCAGGGGGGAGCCCTTGGAACCATCTTGACCTGCGCTTGATCCTTTCCTGCTCTTCCGGCGGGAGCTTCCGGAACTCCTCGTACCGTTTCCGAATCATTGCCCTCTGCTCAGGAGTGAGTCTTTGCCACTGTCTGAATCGCTCCCGCGCATCTCTGCGCTCCTCAGGGGTCATCTGCTGCCAGCGTTCGGCCCCCTTCCGCAGACGCTCCTGACGCTCCGCAGGCAGTTGATCCCATCGATCTTTTAAAGGTCTCAACACCTGCTGTTCTTTCGGACTCAGTTGATTCCAAGGAGTCTGACCAAATACTTCCCCACACGTCAGTGAAGAAACAAAAACTGTGATAAAGACCCCTAACCAAAAGAAGTATTTATTCATCTTCATCCTCTTGTTTCGTGTTCTTTTTCTCATATTGCGACCCTCTTTGAGGGGGTTTCTGCGGAGCGTTTTTCAACTTTGACATATTGCTCAGCATCAAAGGGTCAACATCCTTATCAAAGGTGCCCAGGAATTCGATGAACTCC
>DASPPQ010000176.1:0-32733 GCA_035625415.1 Thermodesulfobacteriota bacterium | reverse complement strand
CTTCTACTCAAAAGAGTTATTCTTACCTAGATCAGATTCTCCACGAGACGAGAAAACTGGAAACGATGATTCGGAGAGTGGAGGAATATGTTCAGATTCCCAAGCCTTCTTTTGAAAGAGAGAATATTCAGGAAATCGTGGAGGCCGCTCTTCAATCGTTTTCCAAGGAGGCTTCCCAAGCGGGGGTTTCCTTCAATCTTGAGACCAGAGATCTAAAAGAGAACGGGCACGTTTTCCTCGATAGAGGGTTGGTGATACAAGCCATCTCTCATGTTTTGAAAAACAGCCTCGAAGCCCTTGCCGAGGCGCCTCCGGGAAAAGAGACGAAGACAGTTACCCTTACCCTTTTTGCGGAAGAGGAGAACATCGGGGTCTCCATCTCGGACAAAGGACGGGGGATTCCAAGAAAGAACCTGAACCTCATCTTCGAGCCCTTCTTTTCTACCCGGCCCGATCATGTAGGATTGGGACTCACCCTCGTCCAAAGGGTCATCGGAGAGCACAGTGGGGAGGTCCAAGCGGAAAGCCGCCTGAAAAAGGGAACGACGATCACCCTGGCCTTCCCGAAGGATCGGCGCCGTAAGATCCGTAGAGAATTGATTTCTCAGGAGGCTGCTGTCAAGAAAGGCGAGTGTCCGAGAGTAGGGGCCGCCCATTAAATTATAAGTTTCTTTCATGATGAACCCCAGCAGGCTTGGGTCAGGCTTTCGAGTTCTGGGATCAATCCACAATATTTCTTCTTTGGTACCATTATCATCAATCACGGCTCTGCTGATGAGGCGGAAGACAAAGAACCCTCATGAGACTGAGTTATTTCTTAATATGGTTCCGATTGTTTGGGATAACTGGTTCATATCAAATGGTTTTTGAATAAATCCACTACAACCTCGTCCTAATATTTGAGAGGCCTCACCATCGATACTGTACCCGCTGGAGAGCAAAACTTTTACTTCTGGATTAATTTCTTTCAACCGGTCAAAAACTTCGCCACCCTTCATATGGGGCATGATGATATCGAGAAGGACAAGATCAATGGTATCTCGATGTTTCTTGTATACTTCGATAGCCTCTCTTCCCCCCCGAGCAGTCAATACTTGATAACCCATGACCTTTAAAAATCTCTCGCCAACCTCTAAGACCATTTCCTCATCATCGATTAAAAGAATAGTCCCAGTTCCTTTTACGATGTGGCGTGGCACTTCAATCGTTTTTTGAATCTCTCTGTTTGAGGCGGGGAGGTAGATGTTGAACGTGGTTCCCCGTCCTTGTTCTGACTCAACATCGACATATCCTGCATGGCCTTTGATGATACCATAGACAGATGCTAATCCAAGACCAGTCCCTCTACCGAGTTCCTTTGTCGTAAAGAATGGCTCGAAGATACGATCCAGCGTTTTTTGGTCCATGCCAACACCGGTATCCTTAACGGCTAACAGGACATAGTCACCGGGTTTTGGATTATAGAGTTTACTCCTGATATCTTCATGGTGGAGATTAATGGTTTTCAAAAAAATATCGCCCCCCTGTACCATGGCATCAGCCGCATTGACCAATAGATTCATTAGGACCTGTTCAATCTGTCCCATGTCTCCCTCGATTGGAAAGAGATCATCAGAGAGCTCTCTGTGGATTGTAATCTCTTTCCTTGTTCTTCCAAAGGCTTTGGAAGTTTCCTCCACCAATTGGTTCAACTGAATGGGCTTGACCTCATACCTACCTTTTCTGGCATATCCCAGCAGTTGATTGGTTAGCTTCGATCCACTTTGGACCTGTTTTACAATGCTCATTAGCATTTCATGGTGAGGATGCAAGGGGTCGACATTCAAAAGCATCAAGGAGGCATTTCCCTGTATGACCATCAGCAAATTATTAAAATCATGGGCAATGCCGCCGGCTAAGGTCCCAATCGCCTCCATCTTTTGGGATTGAAGAAATTGTGCTTCCATCCGTTTCCGCTCACTCACATCATTGAGAATCACAATAAGGGTTCGATGCTCTTCGTCGATAGGGGGCAAGAGGTTAAGTAAAATTTGTTTTCTGTTCATCACCAGCGAGACCTCTTCGTTTAGCGTCTGAGGCTGTGTATTCATCGTGGCCAGGTAACTCTTAATCCTTTGGCGATTCGTCTCTTGGAACAAGTCAGTGAAATTGGAACCCAACAGCTTATTTTCAGATAAGTTAATCAATAAAACAGCAGCTGGGTTGGCATAAACGATCCTTCCCTCAGGGGTGATCTCTAAAATCCCTTCTTCCATACTCTTCAGGATAACCTCAAAGTGCTTCTTGATAGAGAGTAATTCCTCAGTAATCTGGCGTGGAAAAACATCTTCAAGGCCAAGGATTTGACCCGGGGGAAAGGCTGGAGATTCCTGGTTGGATTTCTCCAGGGCTAAGAGAATGTTGGGTGCCATTTTGTTAAGAGGCCCTTTTGCAATACAAGCATTCGCCCCCAATCCAGTGGTGTATATTTCACGTTCTGCAGCGATAGCAGAAAGGACAATGATGCATACATCTTTGAATCTCGGGTTGCTGCGAATGATCTGGCATAATTTTTCTCCACTGATATGAGGCATGATCAAATCAACGAAGATGACATCCGGGGTAAAGGTGTCTAGAATATCCAGAGCAACCAGGCCGTTTTCAGCAGTCACAACATGATGTCGCCCCTTTTCCAGCAAATCGGTCATGAATTTCAACATGACCGGATGGTTATCCACAACTAATATTTTTTTACCCATCTCTTAGGATTCCTATTTGAACTTTTTAATTCTTAAATTTCACCTTTTGGTTAAGACCTTCCGCTATTCGATCAAGTTCCTCTTGAATGCTCCTGACCAACCTCATAGCCCCATTCAGGTTATTGACTCTGGCATTCGCCTCCACTTTTTTTGCATATTCGAATATCTCTGTTAACCCAAGAGTGACAGCAGCCCCTCTCACAGAATGGGCAAGTCCTGCCACCTTCTGGGCATCTCCTTTCTCGATGGCAGCCTGCAATTCGTTCAATTCGGAAGAACTGGTCTTTAGAAAAAGAGAGGCCAGCTCTAAGAATTCATCCTCTTCTAATGCAGATTTTTTAGCTAAGGTTTTGAGATTCATCTTTCCTCGCCATTTGATCTTAGTATAGCGATCGCATCTTTCATTTATCAGAGACGGGCGAACCCCTCATTAGGTCTGAGTCCTTTATCCGAGAAACCGACTTCAAAGATGAATTGGATTCTCCCCATCACTCACCTACCTTCAAAAACCGATATAATTCAGTTTGATGTACCCTCCACCCATTTCCGGCTTTGATGGCCCTGATCTTTCCAAGACGAATATATTTCAAATAAGTGGGTTTGGAGATTTTCAAATATTGGATAGCTTCTTTCGTGGTCAAGACCACGTCTTTTTCTATAAAGGACATTAGCCTGCCTCATTTTTTCTACATTTTATCGTGTTTGACTGCATAACAAGTGCCAACGAATACAATTTTTAATTCTTCTCGAGTAACTATTTAATTTTTATTGATATTTTAAATTTCAATAAAAATCTAATTGGGAGAAATTTTTACTGGTGGGTGGACCATATTGTCAAAAGTGGTACACATTTTTATAGATACTTAAACGGATCGGCAAGCCCTATGGTATCCTGGGCTGTGGGGTCGAATTTTTATCCCTTGGCCGGAACGTGCCCCGTCCCGCCAAAACAGGATAGACGGGGCAAGGGGCACAATATGAAATGATATTACCTTACCGGGAAGCCCCGGCCTGAGGCAGAGGAGCTTCACTTTGCCTATATTTCTCGGACATTTCCTTAAGACACCCGCATGAAGCAGCAACCTGCCTCGCCTTCGTCAAACGAAGAAATGTCTGCAGCGCCACCCTTTGGATTCCTGTTTAGAATAGATCTATTTTATGAAAATTGGCCAACCGAAACTTTCACAAAGGAATAGTTAGAAAGGTGGGGCGTTTGTTACAACACAAGTCCTCAATGCAGGCTAACTCCAAAGATGTCCATTTTTTCCGCAAAAATTAGGATAGGGTAGACTTTAGGCTTCCCGTTCGAAGGCGCCTAAAATCGCCCTATCCCCACTTGATCAGCTTTCAACAGCTTACGGGCATGATTTACCGGCACGGATACGTATCCAATTACTTCGTGATCTGTATCCAGTCCGTGAGTCTCTCAATATTTCCGTCTGGTTTAACCTTTCCGTAAAACACGTGCCTACCACCCTGCCGACCCATGGGAGTGGTAGGTTTGCCATAAGTAATGGGAGGCCCGATCCCTTTCCAATTCTTTAAAGTTTCCATGGCACTCACCCATGTTTCTGTGGTCAAATTCCTTCCCGCTCTCCTTACGCCTTCAAAGAAAGGTTCAGTCAGGGTGATGCCCCCATAATAGAAAAAACCCCATCTCTCCTGGGGGGCCAATTTCTTATGCCATTCCCTATACTTCACCATCAGGGGATGATTCGAATCAGGCAATTCTGCAATGATGGAATTGATCATACCGCTCCACAAACCCTTTGTGATTTGCATCATGAGGGGTGCATCAGAGAGGGTGCTGCTCGTGGCCCATTGAGGTCTAAACCCAATTTTAGCGGATTCCGTTAAGATCAATGCCGCGTGAGTAGGCATGGCCCACATAACGACTGCGTCTGCTCCGGAATTCTTAAGCTTCAATGCGTGAGTGCTCAAGTCTCGGTCTGTCACTTCGGCAGAAACCTTTTCGACAAGCTTGATATTCTTTTTTAAGAGATACCGCTCAACTCCCATCATCCCTTGCTTTCCATAGTCGTCGTTCTGGTAAAACATGCCAATCTTCTTGTAACCCAATTTCTCGTAAAGATATCCCGTCAGGGTAAAGGCCTCATCATCATAGAGCGGATAGACGGCGAAGAGGTATTTTTGAATCGGAGTGATCCAATCGTACACCCCGGTGGCGGGACCACACCAAGGAACTTTATTTTCCATCAAATAGTCCCGAGCCGTCATCCCACATGCAACTCCAACGCCCCCAATGACCCCGAACACGCCGATCTCTTCTACAAACTCCTTGGCAATGGCCTTGGTTTTCGCCGGCTGATAGGAGTCGTCACGAAGATAATATTTGAATTTTCTTCCGTGGATTCCCCCTTCTTCGTTGATGATTTTGACCAATAGATCGGTGCCTCTGGCGACGGCACCCCAAGGAGCGGCAGGTCCTGTTTGTGGTCCCCATTGCCCGATAAGAATCTCGGTGTCCGTCACTCCACGAACCTTCTGGGCCGAGACCGGCGTCACCACCAAGAAGGACGCCAGTGCTAACAAACATACCAAAACTAAATTTCTCTTAAGCATTTTTTCTCCTCCTTTCTGAGATTTTTACAAAAGCCTCCGTGAAGGCATAAAAACCTACTCGGAGGCTATGTATTGGCACCTTTCGGATTTCCCATTTCATTTCTAACTCCAAGAGGTTGAGGTTGAGTTAAGAGGTTAGCTTCAAAGAATAACGCGAGTCTATAATGAGGTACTAAATCTAATCGGAAAAGTCAACAAGAATTATCGATAACGACTTGAAAGGCTGTATGGAAGGAGAATTTTTAAGAATCACGAGTTCAGAAAGACACATTGTGTCGCCAACTTGATTGGGCAGATCTTGAAGACAGTTATTGGTCTCGCCATTTTTGTCGTGTGGCAAGGGCAGTCGCCTTATTTTACCGCCTCCCTACGGATTCCTGATTGGAATAAACAAATTTTATGAGAGTTGGTCAACTGAAACTTTCAGAAAGGGGTAGTCAAAAAAGTGGGCTGTTTGTTCAACCTACTAATGTTCATTCTTTGTGTGTCTAGAGAATTAACGATTACCATGAGAAAATAAGCATAATGGGTTGCAGCTAAAAAAGCAGAGGGTGGAGGTGTTTTTCGTAGCATCGGTTCCTTCTCTCCGTAGAAGAGGACGGAGGTGAGGGGAAGGGTTCTTGCTATTCTCAATTAAAAAGAGGGGCCCCAAGACCGTTTCAGTTCGTCTTGAAGGAAAGAACAGCTTTTAGCCTTTCCAGAGAGATGTTCCCCCCCGATAAGATCAAAGCGACTTTTTTGCCCTTGAGCCGTTCTTTGATTTTCAGGGCGGCCGCCAGGGGTGCGGCCCCAGCCTCTTCGACGAGATTGCGGACGAGTTCGAGGTAGGTCAGGATTGCGTGCGCCATCTCCTCTTCGGAGACGAGGATAAAATCTGAGAGATCATCCCAGAGGATCTCCTGCGTAAGCTCGTATCCCACTTGTGTTGCCAGGCCTTCCGCCGCCGTCTCCATCCGGTCCGTCACGATTCTTGTCATTTTCCAAGAAAGATAGGCGGCTGGCGCCTTTTCGGCCTGGACGGCGATCACCTGGGCGGAGGGACAGACAGCTTTCTTGACCAAGCAGCACCCTGAAGCGCCGCTTCCTCCTCCCAAAGGAACGATGATCACGTCCAGATCAGGCACCTCCTCGAAAATCTCCAGAGCATAAGTGGCAACGCCGGCGATGAGATAGGGCTCATTGGCCGGATGGATGAAACGGGCGCCGCGTTCGGAGGCCAATTGTTCGGCATAAGCGCGGGACTCGTCGAAAATCTTTCCATGAAAAACGATGTCACCGCCAAAACCTTTCACGGCGTTAACTTTGACGGGATTTGCTCCCTCTGGCATGATGATCGTCGCCGGCACGCCATAAAGAGCGCAAGCGTAGGCGACGGACTGGGCGTGGTTCCCGGTCGAAGCGGTCACCACTCCTCTCTTCTTCTGCTCAAGAGTGAGATGCGACATAAGGTTGATTCCGCCACGAACCTTAAAGGCTCCGGTGGGCATGTGGTTTTCGTGCTTGACGTAGACTTTGGCGTCGAGGAGTTGGTCGAGCTGAGGATAGGTATAAAGAGGCGTTTGCGGAAGGCAGCGGCAAATGACGTTCCTCGCCTCTAAAATATCCTTGAAGGTTGGCCGTTCCAAATTCATCATTTTTCTCCTTCCTTTCACAAACAAGACCAAATGCTGCGGAACAGGGGACGCCCATAAAATTGTGACTTTCTTTCATTAGGAGCCTCACCATGCTTTGGGATTAGGCTTCCATGTATCTTGGGGGCAGTTCTTATATTCCGATGGAAGCTCCCCGCCCATCCCGTCAATACGGGACAGGCACGGCGGGGCTTCCCGGCATCGTATAATATCATTCGTATTGTGCCCCTTAACCCCGCTAACAAGGCGGGGCTTGTGGGGCACGTTTCGGCGAATAACAATTAGATACAACTATTTTATTGGTCTCGCCATTTTTGTCCTCTGCCAAGGCCAGACCCCTAATTCTTATCCTTTTTCATTGCTGTAAACGAAGAAATATTTGCGCCACCACCCCGTTGATGCCGGATTGGAATATATCTATTTTATAAAGATTGGTCAATCGAAGCTTTCAGAAAGAAAGGAGAAGCTCCTGGAGATCTCCTGAGGACGGTTACATTTTCCAAGAAACCCTCTGAACAACTTCTGAGCGTTTCGATCATCGCTCAGCTGATGAGCACTGCGAGGATCTTCGCAGGCTTACCTCCGTGAGCTTTCACCAGATGCATGCTCGTGGAGTCGTAGTAGACAGAGTCGCCGGGTTTCAAGACGTCTCTAGTGTCCTCTATGACGACTTCCATTTCGCCATCCAGGACGTAGATGAACTCCTGTCCGTCGTGGGAAGAAGGCTCATCGGCTCCGGAGGGATGGAGCGTAACAATGAATGGCTCCATCGCCCGATCTTTCTTTCCGGCAGCCAGGGATTCGTATTCGTATCCGTAGCTGGCTTGCCTGGCTTTTCCGAATCGAGAAAAACTCTGACGCTGATCCGATTTCACAATGGTGAACGACGCTTCGCCTATAGATATGAGATCCGCCATCCGAAGAGAAAGGGCCTTGCTGAGTTTTATGAGCTGCCCCAGAGGCAGCATGAACTCACCGGTTTCGAGTTGGGCCAGTGCGTCTCGTGCAATGCCGGTTCTTGCGGCCAACTCATCAAGGGAAAACCCACGCTTTTCCCGGGCCGCGCGGAGCATATCCCCGTGGCTCACCGCCTTTTCGTCTTCCGCTTTTTCGCTGGCCTTTGCGACCGTGGCAGGGTCAGTCAGAAAATCGTGTCCCTTATCTTCGCCATAGTCCGACGCTGTGTCTCGAAAGTCTTCGTAAGACATTACGTTTTTTTTCTCATCCATGTTTGATCCTTTCAGCCGCCGCGTATGGCACACGGTATCCTGGCGTAGTCCTGCATGGATCTGCCGGGTACACTCATGTTCCTGGCAATGATTACCCTCCGGACCTCCGATGTCCCTTCGCCTATATCGAGCAGTTTCTGGTTCTTGTAGTGGTGTTCAACGGCGTCGTCTTCATGAGACCGTATCCGCCGTGCAACCGCACCGCGTGGTTTGCGGCCCTGTAATATGTCTCTGAGCATAGCAGCTTGGCCACAAAATATGCAAGTATGCAACCAGAAAAATGTTCTCTTGTCAAACTGAACTATCCTGAGATCATTTCTCCTGTCCAATAGGACAGTGGCAAAGGTATGACGGATAACGTGAACAGAAATGTACTAAATCAGGACAGGGGTGTCAATGAGAATTGGAAAGGGACCTTAATTGGTTTCTCAAGAAAAAAAAGGCCAACAATATGTCCGCAATAATCAATATTGACAGATACCGGAAGCCCCTGTGCAAATTTGATTGCGGATAAAGGATTCCGGCGGAGGACTTTTTTAAGCGAGGAATTTCTTGGGGATATTCTTCAAAATCTCTTCTGCGTCTTTGACCATGACCTGAACCAAGTCATTTACTTTGGGCATATCGTTGATCCTCTGCGCCGCTTCACCAGCAGCCATGAGGGCCTTTTCCTTATTGCCGTCGTAAACGGCCTTGATAGACTCAATCTCAAAGTTAATCAAGGACATGTCGATGGTTGTATAGTCATCAGGCGTGCCCAGGAAGACGCCGGGCGACTTCTGCAGGGTATTTTTGGCATGCTCATCACTCCGAGGGGTCTTCAGCCACCGGGCTGGTCCGACAAAACCGCGGGCGACTACGGTGGCCCGGTCTCCGGCAGCCACAACGCCTTCTTTCCAGATCTGATGAAAATCACTTTCTTGCGTTGCCAGGAAGCGGGTTCCCATCTGAGCGCCATCGGCGCCCAGAACCAATGCTGCGGCAAGGGTCTTGCCGTCGCAAAATCCACCGGCGCCGCACACAAGCGTTTTTTCATCCGACACGGCTTCCACCACGGCAGGCAGTAAAATCATGGAATGTACCGGTTCCCAGGATGTATGAAAGCCACCTTCGTGGCCCGAAGCAACGATCACGTCAACGCCCGCTTTCTTGCAGCGCATGGCCCCCTTGACGGATGGAACCACATGCATCCAGGTAAATCCGGCGTTTTTAATCTTGTCCTTCCAACCGACCGGGTCACCGGCAGAGGTAAAAATTACCTTGAAGTGCTTTTTTAGATCGGGATTTTCTTCCCGAATCCGGATTGCTGTATCGATTATGATTTGCGCTTTATCAACCACCTCAGCCGAAACCATAACGTTTATTCCGAATATGCCGCCTTTATCCTTGACCAGACGATAAGTTCGTTTTATTACCTTCTCGAGTGCAGTGGCAATATCGTCATCCCTATTCGCTTCACCACTATCCACAAAGGCATTGTAAATCCAAGGTTGCGTGCCCTTGCTGAAAAGGGCACTCGTGGAAAGCAAGCCCAGAACCCCTGCACTGGCCGCAGCCATGCAAAGATTATTGTTGCTGAAAGGTCCCATTCCCGCCTGGATGATGGGGTATTTGATCCCGACCAGGTCACAAAGTCTTGATTTAATCATAAACATCTCCTCCATTTTATTTTGACACGTAGTGTCCTCTTGTTGTTTAACTTGACCCCCTCCCCATTGTCAAGCCAAGAAAGTACTACAAAATATGATTGAAGATTTTGGTTCAGTATTGCAGGTAATTCTCAGGGAACGAGCCCCAGGAACTTCCAGTAGGTTGCGCTGAACAAGAGTATCAGACCGTATGCAATGAGTGTAATCGGTATTCCCGTTTTTATAAAGTCCTTCACTTCAAAGGTATCGGTACTGTAAGCGACCATGTTCTGGGGTGCGTTCACCGGTAGAATAAAGCCGAAACTTACGACATACTGCAGAATCATCGTCATACCTACGATGTTTACCCGTGTGCCCACGCTCTGTAGTGTTGCGATGACTATCGGGATTAATGCAGAAGCAAGTGCCGTGGCGCTTGCAAACCCGAGATGGATGACTATAAGGAATGCTGCGAGGACTGCAATAATACCGAGTGCTGATATTGTATTAAGTCCGAATACTCCGGTGATGATCGTTGCCAGCCAGGCGGCACCTTTTGTTGTCAGGAGTGCCGTTCCTAAACTGATACCTACCCCAAACAGTAAGATAGTGCCCCAGGGAATCTTGGGCTGTGCATCCTTCCAGGTCATTACCCCTATATAAGGCATCAGCATTATGGTTATGGCGACTATTGTCGTGGATGAGGTATCAAAGGGATGGATTATCTTCTCGGTTGACCAGAAGAAAAGAAGGAGAAGTGATATGGCGATGAGTTTTTTCTCGTTCATGGTCACAGGGCCTAATTTGGCAAGCTCTCTCTTGATTGTTTCCCTTCCACCCTCTATCTCCTTTACCTCCGGCGGGATGGTTTTTAACAGGACGAAATAAAGTATTACAGACATAACGGCGGCAAAAGGCCCTGCCGCAATGAACCACTCTGGCCATGTGATCGTGGTGCCGACCATTTTCTGAATAAATCCGACTGCGACCATATTTTGCGCTGCTGCAGTCTTGATACCAACGTTCCATATGCTGTCTGCCTGTGCTGTGGCTATCACGAGGACCGCTGCGAAACGGCTTTTCTTGTCAACACCGAACGCAGCGATTATGCCCATGACTATTGGTACGAGGCAGGCAACCCTTGCCGTGGTGCTCGGTACGAAGAAACTCAGGATAAATCCAACGATGATAACACCTAGGAGCACCCTGTTGGTTTTTGCGCCTATTTTTGAAAGGACAACAAGCGCGATTCTTTTATCAAGCCCCGTCTGCATCATTGCTGCGGAGATAAAGAGCGCCGCGGCAACCAGGGCAAGGGCCGTATTCCTGAATCCATCTAGGGCTATAGTCAAGGCTGCGCTGGTTCCGAACATGGTGTTGAGTTTTGCTGGGTCTGGTGAAAATCCCAGCATAAATGCCATAAGTGAAATGATAATGGATGCACTGACGGGGTATGAAACCGATTCGGTCATCCATACGATAACCGAGAAAACCAATAGACCTATCATTCTCTGCCCTGCAACCGGGAGCCCCGGTTGAGGGGGAAGCAAGCAGATTACAAAAAGTACTGCAAAACCGATGATCAGGCCGTATCCTTTAAGAAACCCCCTTGTTTGCGAAGGTGCAGGCGAAATCTTTTTCGACATTGGACGAACTCCTTTCTTTTGAAGACTATTCGTTTGAACATTCTAATAAAAAACCAGTCCTCTTTCAATAATTTTGAAACGGTCTTTTATTTTAGAAATCTTTACTACTTTTACAGAGGTCCTTCAAGTATTTCCAGTGCGTCTGCACAGATTCGATAAGAATTTGCTTTAGGGTGAGTTGAATATGAAAAACGGAGTTGAATATCAAGAAGAAAAAACCCAAAGATATGGGTATTTTCTGAAGCTGTCCGATGGACAGCTTGGGAAAAAGCTTTGGGGGACGCCTTCAATTTGGGAGGAGGTCACGGAACACTTACCACTTGAAATCTGCAGTCTTGGGGGAAGACGCCTGGATAAGGATTTACGAAGTTACCCAACAATATTCACACCTGCGAGTCAATAGTTATGAATAAAATATTACAGTGGAATGACCTTGGGTTTGCTAACCCAAAAACTACTGTGCTAAAATTGTGCTAGAAGTAAGTGAAAAAGATTGAGACAGATAGAATTAACTGGAATAGATCACCCCAATATTTTTAATCACTTATGGAAAAACAGACCCAATATTAAGGGGAGGTTTATCAATGGAATTCACATATTATTCAAAAAGACAACGGGAGAACGCTGCCCAGAGGTCTGTTGTAATGGGGACTCAAGGGATGGTCTCATCAAGCCAGACCTTGGCAACTTTGGCGGGTTATAAAATTCTGCTAAAGGGTGGTAACGCTGTGGATGCAGCAATAGCAATGGTCAGTACGTTGAATGTCGTAGAACCCCATTCTGTGGGGATCGGTGGCGATGCCTTTGCTCTCATCTACTTGGCCCGCGAAAACAAGTTAATCGGGATGAACGCAAGTGGTAGGGCACCGTACCGCGCGAACATTGAATGGTTCAGAGAAAAAGGGATGGATGAGATCCCAGAAAGGGGCATCCTGACAGTCACAGTGCCTGGGGCTTTACACGGGTGGGTTCAAGCATTGGATCGTTATGGAACATTAAGCCTTGGAGATGTCTTTGATGACGCGATTTACTATGCGGAGAATGGATACCCTGTGTCCGAAGTCATTGCAGGAGAATGGAAGAACATGGAGAAGCTTCTTCTCTCTTCTGAAGGTTCATCCAAGACCTACCTCATCGATCAGAAGTCACCCAGACCCGGACAGATGTTTTTTAATAAAGATTTAGCTCAAACCTATAAGAAGATTGTACGTGATGGAGCCGAGACATTTTATAACGGTGAAATCTGTGATGCCATCATGGAATTTTCTGATCGAAACAGCGGGCTTCTCTCTCCCAGAGATTTTAGGGATCATATCACAACCTGGGTGGAGCCGATATCAACCGATTACCGTGGCTATACCATCTATGAACTTCCTCCGAATGGGCAGGGGCTGACTGTGCTCGAAATGTTAAATATTCTGGAAGGATATGACATCGATACCCTAAAACATAATAGTCCAGAATATCTTCACCTTCTGATCGAGGCAAAGAAGGCTGCTTTTAGTGATAGGGACTATCATATTACCGATCCTGATTTCGAGAAGATTCCGGTCGCCGAGCTCCTTTCCAAAGAATATGCCAAAAAGATTAGAGATAGGATCGACAGAAATCGGGCGAAAGCTCCTCCTACTCCTCCTTCTCACCGAAGAAATTCCGAAACTGTTTATGTCACCGCTGTCGATAAAGATAGAAATGCTGTTTCTTTCATTAGCAGTATTTTTATGCATTTTGGGTCAGGGATGGTGGTGGATGGAACAGGCATTCTCTTACAGAATCGGGGGAAATCTTTCTCCTTAGATCCCGGCCATTTAAATAGACTGGAACCACGGAAACGTCCGATGCATACTATCATCCCGGCAATGGTTTTTAAAGACGGAAATTTCTTGATGAGCTTCGGTGTGATGGGTGCGGATATGCAGCCTCAGGGACATGTGCAGTTCCTCGTAAACCTTATCGACTTCAAATTGAATTTACAAGAAGCGATTGATGCGTCGCGGGCGAGGCATCTCGAAGGGAC
Source organism: Thermodesulfobacteriota bacterium (assembly GCA_035625415.1). Lineage (GTDB taxonomy): Bacteria > Desulfobacterota > BSN033 > BSN033 > UBA1163 > UBA1163. The sequence continues at coordinate 19,261 of DASPPQ010000176.1, read as the reverse complement.
GGAGGTTTACCTGGAAAACGGAATTTCTGATGAGGTTGCTTCCGCCCTTCAGGCAAAAGGACATCAGCTTTCTAAGGAAGATTCGCTGGTCAACCAGGTTGGAGGGGGACAGGCTATCTATTTGGATAGAAAACAAAATATTCTCTTAGGCGCCTCAGACAGAAGAAAGGATGGCTGCGCCCTCGGATATTGATATCTTCAGGTCGAGATTCAAATTTCGATTGTTGAGATAAATGGGAAAGGTTCATCATTGATTTCCAGCTGAAAGGTTGTATGGTGGAACAAAAATGTAAAACCAACATTACGAGGAAGAAAAAGTTAAAAAAACCAGAGCCGTTTCTTAGCTTGCCTTTGCTTTTTGACAATGGAATATTGACTTATTTGCTTAGTGTTTATTGTATTGTTATCGAAAGGCAGATCAACCCAAAGGATTCTACCTGAAAGGCTGTCTATTGCCACCTGCTTGAAAAACACGTTCTTGCTATCCACATTATCGCCTAAAAGCGATTTTCCCCAATTCATAATAGAGTCCTTCGTTATTCTCATTGGGTTCTCTCTTCTCTCTGGGAGAACCCCGATGAACTCATAGCCTTTTTTCTTATTGAATGTGTATAGCTCGTAAGCCAACATAAGGTTGATACAGTTTTGGCCTAAATTCACTTCCGAAAGTTGTTCCTCAAAACGTTTTTGCATTTTCGATGCCGAGTCTCGGCTATCATGATAAGCTCTCGTAACCACTCTATTTTTCTCAAACTTCAATATTTTAACGGAAGGCAAGAGTGGAAGCGTTTTTCACAAAAGTTCTGAATTATTCCATAAAGAAGTGTGAAAAACTTTTTGCCGCTCCTTATTGATTTCGATTTGAAACATTGTATTATTAGCTCAAGTTTACGAGGAAGATGCACCCATTCATCCAATTGGCGCCTGTGGATCGTGCAAAGCATACTCTCTCCTTCTTCCGAAATTTCCTTGTCTACCGGCCCTCATTATCTCCAAAAAGTTCTTTCTAGTGATTATCCCTTTCTTCGGCCAATTTTCTCTGATGGTCTTGCTTGTGATATCCCAAGATGCTGTTATACCATCAATAACCCGCCATCGATGTTGAAAGCCTGTCCCGTGATGACAGACGCTTCGCCGCTGGCAAGATACACGGCAAGCGGCGCAATCTCGTGTGCATCAAGACGGCGACCAATCGCCGTCAAGCTTGCCTCATATTCCGCAACCGATTTTCCGAGACGCTTCGCGTCATACTCCACGCGCAAATTGTTCATGCGTGTGCGCACAGGTCCGGGACAAATGGCGTTGACCGTGATACCCTGCTTCGCCGTCTCCATCGCCAACGTGCGCATCAGCCCCAAAAGCCCGTGTTTGCTTGCCGCATACGCCGCGCCGTGCACCAAGCCTATCTTGCCGTTGACAGACGCGGTCATAATGATGCGCCCATACTTGCGCTCGATCATCGAAGGCAACGCTTTCTTCGAGAACAGATAGGGTACGGTGAGGTTGACGTAGAGCAGCGTCTCCCAGATCTCGTCGCTGTAATCCACAACGGGCCTAGGGTTCGCGCCGCTGCCCATACCCGCGTTGTTGACGAGGATGTCAATGTGCCCGAACGCTTGGGTGGCTTGGCTCCACACTCTCTCAACGGTGTCCTTCTGCGTGAGATCGGCGACAATGCTCTCACATCGCACGCCCAGGCGGTTAAACTCCTTTTGCAATGCTTCCAGTTCTTGTGCCGAGCGTCCCGTGATAGCGACCTGCGCGCCTTCTGCTGCCAAGGCGCGGGCGATGGCTTCACCAATACCCCGGCTTGAACCGGTAACGAGTGCCGTTTGTTCTTTCAGTTTCATACGTCTCCTCCTAAAAAAATGTCCCGATGCTGGCAGTTTCAGTTTAGAGTCACTTATTCATAGGGGTCGAGCATAGCCGCATTGTTTATTTGCGATTATAATATACATCTTTTCCAAAAATTAGGGAAGAGAAAGTTGCAGGAAGCAAGCGTTAAGAAAGGGGCTGCCTCTTCAACCTACAAAGCTTGGAGATCAATCTACGCCAGAAGCTGTTGATTTTAGACTGGAAAAGATCATTACGTCTGAATTCTGCCGTAGCATTAGCTGTCGGCTGGAATGAATGGTTAGGCACAGTGTCCATTAAAGATGATTTCCTCTTTCTTGGACCGAGGCATCGCTTTTAGCTGTGCTTCTCGAATCAGAGCTTTGGAATGCGTCAGGCCTTGTTGTCGATATATCAGCTTGACGGGCAGGCGAGTTCGGGTGTAGGTTGCCCCCCGACCCTCACTATGTTGCTTGACCCGAGCCTGCACATCTTTTGCTATCCCCGTATAGAGCGACCCATCCCCGCAGCGGAGAATATAGACCGTCCAATCCTTTCGCCCCCTTCTCTTCATCCCTCGGATCATTCTTAGGTATTTAGTCTCCACATGCATTCTCTCTGAATTTAAGCTTCATTACAAACGATTTTGGGGATTGGAAGTTGCCAATAATCAATGACGGTTGGTAATATACACCTTTTCTTGAGTTCTTTGAAGTGAAAGAATGACGACTCACAAAGAGAAGAACTTCACTTCACCCCAAACGAACCTAGAAATTTATCACTTCAGCTCTCTCACAGGAGTCTCCTCCGTCCATAGGTGGTAAACGTAATTGTAAAGCTCTTCGCTTACCGACACCTTGTAAGGAGTAGGGTTGATGTCCCTCAGATGGTCTTCTCTTGTGCTCCGTAGCTGATTCAAAACATAATCCCTGGACTCATTTAACGGAACATCCGGGTAAACCCTTTTTCCATCCCAGACGCAATGATGGAGTGGAATAACTTTTGAGGGAGTGACATAAACACGTTTGATATGGTCAAACGGGTGATGGCATAGTACACGTTTTGCGGGTTCCGGTGGCTTATCTCCTACTCTTACCATCAGATCCAGCAAGCTGTAACCGTCCTCACCGAAAAGACGGTATGCCTCTTTCTTGCCGGGGATGGTCATTTTGCTCAATTCCTGGGAAAGTTTTATCCGAGGGATACCCTTTGCCTCAACGAGTTTGTAGACACATCCCATTGCAGGCTGGTCATCGCATGTCACAAGGTGCGTGCCTATACCAAAGGTGTCGATTTCATAGCCCTGTTCCTTGAGAGAAATCAGGACGCTCTTGTTAATCTCGTTGCTGGCCAGAATCAGACATTTTGAAAGACCGGGGTCAGTCTTGGCACCTATTTCGTCGAGCATTTTCCTTGTTCCCTTTGAAAGGTAGGAGAGGTCCCCGGAATCCAACCTTACCCCGATCGGCTTGTAGCCTAATTTGAGAAGCCCAAGGGCCACGCAAATAAAATTAGGAACGCCTGATTTCAAGGTGTCATAAGTATCCACAAGCGCTAGAAACTCTCTTGGAAAAGCTTGGGCATAAACAATAAATGATGTAAGTTCTCCTTCATTTGTATAATGGAAACCTAACTCCGCGCGGATTCCCAAAACCATTTTGACAAAATCATGTACTTTTCCATTTGCCCCGGCAAGAGTGTGATCCTTCAAATCCTCAATGCCTGTAAAAGACTGCACATAAGAGTGGGCATGAGTCCCCCTTATGGGTACACCGAAAAGATAGCCTGCAAGAACATTGCTCGTTGCATCAAAACCGCCCATATAACTGTAACGGGAAGCTGAAACCCCTCCGTCCGGACCTTGCGCCCTTCGCAAACCGAATTCAATCAAGCCTTTGTCAAACCCGACAGTTAAACGATATTTAGTCGCGTTTGTGGTCATCAAGCTAGGATAATTGGTCAGTGTAAGCATGGATGTCTCGAGCATCTGGCCAACTGCTATAGGTCCTTGTATTCTCATCAAAGGCTCGCGAGGAAAAGATATCGTTCCTTCTTTCAATGCATACATCTTCATTTTGGAACAGTCCACGCTCTTGAGCCAGTCGAAAAATCCTTTCTCGCATCGCGGCATCTGCTCCTTGAGATAGGCGATGTGATCGTCGCTAAAATGAAAATTCTCGAACAGCCTGAGCTTCTCCTCGAGTCCGGCGTAAATTGCGAACTCTCCGCGGAAAGGATTCTTGCGGAAGAAAAGGTCAAATACAGCCTCCTCCTCGTGCACCCTAGCTTTCCAATAAGCATAAGACATGGTTATCTGGTAGAAATCAGTCAACATAGGACTCACCAGTTTGTTGGTGGGTTGCATCTTTCGCACCTCTTTTTACGCCTGCAAATGTTCACCCTGAGATAACCCTCAGAGTTAACGAGTACGGATAGAAAGCAAGCCTAAGAAAGATTTCCAAAAAGAAAAGGCAGGGCCATTTCTGATCCTGCCGTCGAACCCTGTCTGATAGGAACTCTTGGTCCAAATTCTCCCCAAAGTGGATCTCTTACGATCAAGACCTTCAACGTCTTCCGCCCCTACCACCCCCTCGGAATCCTCTGCCTCCAAAATGACCCCCTCGGAATCCTCCGATTACAAAACCACCGCCGAAATAAGGATAAGGGTAAGGGTAAGGGTAGTAATAACCACCGTAGTAGTACGGATACGGATAATAGTAGGGGTAATAGGGAGAGTAATAAGGGGAGTAATAAAGTTCAGAATTGTAATATGGGTCATATCCCTCTTCGTATTCACCATGGCCAGCAGGTGGGTACTCACCGTATTCCCTCGCTTGTTCTTCAGCAGGGGCGGCCAGCATCCTCCACTCATTATCAATGAGAACCTGAACCGCCATCAACGCCTCGTCCTTGTTCAGCGCTATTTTGCTGGAATCCAGCGCCACACCGATAGCTTTTCGCACCTCTCCGATAATATGAGGCGTCAAGGGATAATCAGCAATCCATCCGTTTTGGGGTGCGATACCTGCCGAGGCCAATATGCTCTCAGCTTCCGCCTCGTTCTTCGCCGTGCCTAATTTAAGAACCTCCACCAGTTTAACGGCAAAGTTACCTTCACGAACGGGGGATTGCGATACGCGGGGAGCCTTCTGCACATTTTGCTCCGGCTGTGCATAAGAGATAACCGGTATCGAAAAGAAAAAAACTATTGCACTTGCAGCAATTAACTTCTTCATCTCTACCGCCTCCCTTTCTTTGTATGAATTAGGGCGATTAAATCTTCCGAGTGATTAGGTTAGCCAATTTTTTCATTGTGATTCAAATATAACACGAACGATTTTAAATGACACGGGTTCTTTTAGAAATGGGGATTTCGGGTCGAATCTCTATGCCTCCTGATAAAAAATTGATTTTACCATACCCCTGAAAGGTCTCGGAGAAGACTTTGCTCTTATACCACAGTACAGTGGATTACTCAAACATCGTATTTGATGAGAAAAGGACAACATTTTGAAGCAACCTTACGAGGCGATTGCCCCCTCACCCCGTCCTCTCCCCGTCGGGGGAGAGGGGAAGGGTGAGGGGCGGATGTCAATTTATAAAATGCGTTTGCATTAGTCGCCCGAATTTCATCTTACCCGCAGACTGAATTCATTCGATCTTCCGAAAAAGGGAAAATATTTTTCCAAAAAAAGCAAGGCCTTTCTCTTTTTCGAGGCGTCCGCTTTTGAGGAGATTTTTTACTATTGTCTAACTGCTCGAAGGAGGAAGGTATTTCGTGTTTGTTCGGATCACCCTGGAAGACGGTATATATCTTGCTATGGTATCTCTTATCTTCTACGAACAGAAGGGTGCCATACGGGATCGATCATGAAGACAGTCGATCAGCTTGTGTCAGAGTGGACTGAAGAAGAAAGAGAGAAGTTGAAAGAGCTCATCGATGAATGTCGTGAAAGGGAGAAAAAGATTTCGGAAAGTTCAAAGAGGAGCCGTGAGAACTTAACCAAAATTGACGAATCCCTGCAGTCTTTCTTATCAAGTTTGTATGAGATTAAAGAGAGAACCGAGAAATTGGCCGACGACCTATTGGGGATCTACCTGCATTTTTACAATGGCGAAACGGCTTCCTCCTAAACGACGATACCTCCGCTTTTTCCTTTCACCCACGCCTTGATCTCCCCCCATTTGTTGCCCCGACCGGGGGAGATCCCTCTCCGAGCTTTCATAAGGCCCATACTAAATAGGAATGGGATATAAACGCATCCGGAGCAGAAACTCCCGCAAGGGCCGTCACGCCCGAACCCCTAAACGGTCGGGCCGTTGAGGCCTCTCCGAGGTTTCCCCCAAGGGGGAACAGAAGAGACTGGGGGAGGGAAGGTCACCTTTGCTCATTGACACCATGCTCCAAATCGAATAGACTTTTATCGAACTCGGAGCCGTTCTTACGCTGCAATATCTAAATAGAAGAGGAGTCCATGAGACGAATCACCGCTTTACTGGCGGTTCTCACCGCCATCCTCAGTACGGTTTTCTCTCCTCACGCCGTCCAATCGAGAGACGATTTATGGAAGAAAGTTGACGAAGGGTTACATCTCGGGGAGTTTGCATCCGAGGGGACATCAAAGATCGAGGATTCAAGAATCACTATCGTGAAGATTGACCCAAGAGTTTACTCGTTCAAGCTTCTGTGTGCTTCGGAGCTTGGCAGAACAAAATTGACGGCAAAGAAATGGTGTGAGGAGCACCATCTCATTTCTGCCATCAATGCAGGAATGTACCAGGAGGATGGGATAAGAAACGTCGGCTACATGAAGAACTTCAACCATATTAACAATCCAAGGCTGAGTCCGGTCTATCAAGCTGTACTGGCGTTTCATCCCACAGAGCCCACCGTTCCCGAGATCCAGATTATCGATCTGAAATGCCAGGACTTTGAAAAGCTTAGGTCCAAGTATCAAACGCTTATCCAGAATATAAGAATGATCAGTTGCCTGCAGGAGAACGTCTGGAGCAAACAGGATAAGACGTGGAGCATGGCGGTTTTCGGCATGGACAAAAGCGGGAAGGCGTTGTTTATCTTTGCGAAGTCTCCTTACTCAGGGCATGACTTTGCCAATCTATTATTGTCCATTCCTATTTCGATTCACAATGCGATGTATCTGGAGGGAGGACAACAGGCGAGCCTTTATTTTTCAGCCAACGATGTTAAGTTCGAGAAGGTCGGTTTCCCGGTCAGCTTTAATGAAAATGATACCCTGCCCGCTGCCCGGCCTATTCCAAACGTGATCGGGTTTGTAAAAAAGTCGAAATGATTCATCTATTAGCAAATTCAACATCGGATTAGAACTTCTGATATTCCAGACAGTCCAAGGAAAACCACTCATCAGAATGTTTCTGAGTAAAGAGAGCATTTGTAATGAAAGGAGAAAAGAAATGACCGAGAAAGAAGAGGCAGTCGGTTATTACACTGAAGATGGAAGTATTTATTGTGTGGAGTGCATTAATAAAGACCGTGAAATGATGAAAAAAATTGAGCAAGCCATTACAGCAGAGGATTCGGAAGAAAGTTTGTATTTTTGCGTGGGATGTAAGAAAGAAATCAAATAAAATGGGACAGAACGATCACGCAGAAGTGAAATGGCGAAGTTCTTGCGGATGGATATCAGATCGTGGAAAGCCAAATCAAGGCAGTTAAGAAGTGAGGTATACGCTCTCTGCCTTGGCTCCAAGCATCCGAAAACTCCCTGGTATGCGAAAGCCTTCACCGTCCTTAGAAATCTTGGAAGAATGTCGAGAGCAGGCGCGATCCCGATCGATTAGTAAAAAAAGGTAGCAATCGGGTCGCCGCAATGATCATCGTCTTGATTTGATTGTTGGTCATTTACATCATTTTAAGAATCTTATGGTAGAGAACACGGGGGGAGCACGCACCGAGGCACGAACAGGAAGAAGAACTAAATCAAGGTCACTTGTCCTCTAACCCTAAAAAGACTTAAATCTACTAATCCAATTCAGAAGTTCCGTGTGCCTATTCTTTGTGCAAAATGGTTAAAGCGGCACCCATCAAGCGCAGGACAATCTAATTCCACAATGATTCAACATTCGATTGTGGATAATGACGAAGATTTCTACTTTCCCCCCTAACTCTCCTTCCCTTGATTCCATAATCAGTCTTGAAACGTAGCACCGGTATTGGCGGATGTCACGAGTTTTGCATATCGTTTGAGATAACCCTTCAGTTCTCTTTTAGGCGGTTTCCACCTGGACAATCTTTCCTTCAACTCTTCGTCGGAGACGAGGAGGTTGAGCTTCTTCCCGGGAATATCGATCTCAATCTGATCGCCGTTTCGCACGACGGCAATGGGGCCTCCATCCGCAGCTTCGGGCGAGATATGGCCGATGGCTGCTCCGCGGCTTCCTCCTGAAAAACGGCCGTCGGTCAGCAAAGCGACATCCAGGTCCCTCCCAACGCCCACAATCGCAGAGGTCGGGGCCAGCATCTCCCTCATCCCCGGTCCTCCCTTTGGCCCTTCATAGCGGATCACGAGGATTTCCCCCTTTTTGACCTTTCTGTCGAGAATCACCTTGACCGCCTCTTCTTCAGAGTTGAAAACTCTGGCGGGCCCTCGATGTTTGAGCATGGCTTCATCAACGGCCGATTGCTTCACGACGGCGCCCTCGGGAGCCAGATTTCCGAAAAGGACGGCTAACCCTCCGGTAGGGTGATAGGGCCTTTCCATGGGACGGATCACTTCGGGATTAAGGACTTTCTTTCCCTTAAGATTTTCTCCGATTGATTTTCGCGTGACCGTCAACGGGTCTCGATGGATCAACCCTCCGCGACTCAATTCATTCATCAGAGCCGGGATTCCTCCGGCCTGATGAAGATCCTGTATGTGGTAGGGCCCTCCCGGTGACATATTACAGATGTGAGGCGTCTTTTCGCTGATCCTGTTGAAGGTCTCCAGAGAAAGCTTAACCCCTGCCTCCCTGGCAACAGCAGGAAGATGAAGTGATGTATTGGTGGAGCCTCCGAAAGCCATATCCACGGTGATCGCATTATCAAAAGCCTTCTCTGTCAGGATCTTGGAAGGCGTCACCTTTTTTCGGATCAAGTCCATAATCTGGATCCCTGATTTTTTCCCCAGACGTATTCTATCGGCAAAGATGGCCGGAATGGTTCCGTTATAAGGAAGTGCCAGGCCGAGCACCTCCGCAAGGCAATTCATGGAATTTGCCGTAAACATACCGGCACAAGAGCCCACCCCCGGACAGGCACACCCTTCGACTTCCCTCAGGTCCTTTTCCGTCATCTCCCCAACCTTCACCTTCCCGACGGACTCGAACACGGTGATCAGGTCGATCTCCCGGCCCTGAAACTCGCCGGCCAGCATGGGCCCGCCGCTTACAAGAATGGTTGGAATATCAAGCCGGGCCGCTGCCATCATCATTCCGGGAATGATTTTGTCGCAGTTAGGGATGAGGACCAGGCCATCGAAGGGGTAGGCCATGGCCATGGATTCAATCGAATCGGCAATCAGTTCTCTTGAACTGAGCGAATATTTCATTCCCTCGTGCCCCATGATGATTCCGTCGCAGATACCGATCGTGAAAAATTCGAGGGGCGTCCCCCCGGCCATTCGGACGCCCGCCTTGACAGCATCGGAAAGCTGGTGGAGGTGAAGATGGCCTGGTATCACCTCATTGGCTGAGTTGGCAATTCCGATCATGGGCCGTTCAATCTCTTCATCCGTCAGCCCAAGGGCTTTAAAAAGGGAGCGGTGGGGTGCTCTTTCAATACCCTTCTTCATACTATCGGATCGCATCGCTTCTCCTCTCCTCACCATCGAAATAGAGTGACAGTGGTTAGTATCTGTGTCGGTATAGGAGTTCTATTAACATAAGTTCTTGCATGAAACAATACGCCATGCAGTGAAGGGCTTCGTTCGCAATGACGATTTTCTAAAGCGATATCGAGGTCTCAGAACGGAGTTGACAAAATAAAGTAAAAGCTATATTTTTGTTTTACGACGAGCGATTCCCTGGTGGCTCATCAAGCAAAACATAGAAACCCGGCCATAGACGATTCACGAATCACGTGTCACGAATACGCCTGGGTGGCGGAATTGGTAGACGCAAGGGACTTAAAATCCCTCGGTGGGTGACCACCGTGCCGGTTCAACTCCGGCCCTAGGCACCATGACTTGTAAGGGTTTGCGAGTGGTGATAGATTCAAATGCAAACCCTTTTTTTCTTGGTATAACCCATTCAGTCCCCACCTAGTCTCCACTTCTTTAATAACGTCTCGCTTGCAGCCATCCTGATAGCACCTCTATGTCTATAATAAAACACCCGATGTTTACCGAAAGCCGAAGGTCAGCTATGTCCCCACGTGGCCCGCCGACAGATAAACCATGTTTCTTCACGGTTCAAGGCAGTCGGCTCTTCGATCTCCACCATAAAACCGGTCTCGGATAGAAAAGCTGCCAGTTCTTCGCTCGATCGAAAATACGGCGTGCGATGGAGCACCTTAAGCCGCCATTCTTCCATCCGGCGGAGCCAGGGGACGCGCTTTCGAGAGGGGACGGTGGTTCGGAGGATCAGTTTTCCTTCAGGCGAGATTTTATCATGGAGCCGCTGAAGCATGAGCTTCAATTCATCATCGGAAACCAAATGAATCATATCGAGCATGAGCACCGTATCCACCTGATCCGGGCAACCCGGAGGCAGACCAGGCGCTTTCCCGACCCCTGCAGATCCCCGGTCACCGAAAGCCCTGGCGGCAATCATCACCCGTCTGCGATCTGGATCGAGACCATAGACCTTAGCTTCGGGAAACAGGGACAGCAGCCAGACCGCCGGGACCCCGTAGCCGCATCCGATGTCGATCATATGACGGGGTGAGTGAAGAAAACTTGCAAGTCGAGGGAACATCGGATCCAGCAGAATCTTGAACCGGGCAAAAAGTCGTGGATAAGGTTCCATGTGCCGGTAACGCCCCATCGCCTGCAACCGGTGCCGCTTCGAACCCGGGAGGACCTCTTCGTGGGACCATCGAATGGGTTCGAAAACGTGTTTCAAAAACGGTGGTGTGATGGTGACCGCACCAATAAAGGAATACCCGATGCCCAGCGCCAGCGCGATGCCTGCGTTCTTCAAGAGAGCATGGCCGGATAGAGCCAGGGCACCAAAGCCGATGAACGTTGTGGCAAAGGAAAGAAGAATCGACAGACGGATCAAACCCAGTGAAGGGTGATCCTCATCCATATAATGCTGATACGAACGAACCAGGTAAAGGGCATAATCCGATCCCATGCCGATAACAACAACCGTGACCATGATGGTGGGAATGCCTAGCGGTTGCCCGAGCAGGTTGAGGGTCCCCATAGTGCATATCAGCGCGAACAGAGTTGGGAGAAGGCCGAGCAATGTCAAGTGCCAATCCAGTAGGTAAAAGAAGGCAACAAGTGTGGTCATGACACCCACGATCAAGACCATTCTAATGAAGCTGGACAGCAGTACGTCACCGAGTCTCTGACTGAACAGGACAGGGTCAAATATTCTCACCAGACCTTTCGACTTGAACCGTTCATAGAAGAGACCCCCCTGGTAGGCTGGCCCCGGAGTGAGGGTGGATACCTGAACCCAGGTTGAGCGGTCACGACTTTTCGTTATCCCGAGCAGGCCGAAAAAGGGTTGGGGAATCGCCAGAGATGCCATTTCTTTTATCTCGACCAGGTTAAGGAAGGCTGCAAATGCGTCCGGCGCAAAGCCCAGTTCGATTGAAACGTCCTTCATGGTTTTCTGAAGGGCCGCCCTTCTCTCCGGCTGCCAGAAGGCCCGCCAGGCCGAAAAATTCTGATCTGCCCGTTCTTCACTCGGAAAGATCATGGATGGCACGAAGGCCGAAGCAAGCGTGCCGGTTCTGATATCCTGGTCCAGAAGAGTTGCTAGACGGTCGCCTTTTTGCTGCAGCTCCTTAACGTCCCCGCCTTCCACCATCACGTAGATTCTGTTGAAGAGGTTTCCCCAAACGTCAGCCAAAAGTTTTTCCGCCGACAGCGTTTCCCTGCTGACCGAATTCATCGCATTCAGATCGGCATGAAACACCGGTTTCGCATAGAAAAGCAGGACGATGGCCATGGCCATGGCTGCATAAGCCTTCTTCTTGCCTCCGGTTGTTGCGATCCAGTTGGCCAAAGCCTGCAAAGGCAGCAGGCTCTTACCTATGGCTGCCGGCATGGTAGGAAAGATTACGGGATAGATCCCATGGACAAACAGATAGGTAAAAAGGACGCCGAGGGCGGTAAACTCCCCAATCTGAGCGAGGGCGGTAAAGCGGGTGACGGCGAGAAAGGCAAAGCTCACTGCGGTGGTCAGCATGGCCAAAAGCCCCAGGGGCCAGACCTCTTTTGTCGTTTCGAATCCATAGGTTTCATGGGAACGGTCCAAAAACAGGAGATAGGTGATGCCGTAATCGACCGTAAAAGAGATGATCACGCTTCCGAATCCAATGGCCATCATGCTAATGGAGCGATGGAGCATGGAATAGACGAAGAGAGCCAGCATGGTGCCCGCTGCTGAAGGCAGTAATGCCAGCAGTCCAATGAGGGGTCTCGGAAAAGCGATCAGCAAAAGCAGAACAATGGCAACCGTTGAGAATAGGACAGCCCGTTCCGCGCCCCGCTTCGTACTAATTTCGTTATCCAGCGCAGCCCTGTAGGCGCCGGCCGGGGTAAGCGTCACGGTCTCCTTGCCTCCGCGGCCTTGATTCAGTTCCCCGTTGACCCCATCGATCAGGGCAGTGACCTTCCGTGAAAAGGCTGTGTCCATCCCGGAAGTCAGAGGCTCGGCAACGATGAGAACGTGCTTTTTGTCAGCCGACAGGAGGTATCCTTTATAGATTTGAGCGTTCTGGCTGGGCGCCAGGTGAGACAGCCGGGAGAAGATCAGATTCCTTAAATTCAAGGGGTCCTGGGCGATCAGTGCTGTCTGGCCGACGCTTTCCAGATGACCCAGTTGTGCCAAATGATCCGAAAGCGTTGCGCGAATTTTCTCCGGCTCCAGCAGGGGTTTTACTTTTTCTTCCAGTTCCTCTGCCGAAAACAGAACGGGTAAGCGAGCGGTAATGGAAAAGATAAGTTCCGGAATCCGTTGCTGCTCCTGATCCAGGCCGACGCGGCTGAAAAGACCACTTTCGCGCAGCCGCTTCTCAACGACCATGGCGGCTTGGATCAGTCCGTCTGCGTCTGCCTCCGAACGGCCTACATCAATCACCACCCGGTCTTGAATCGGGTGGTTGGTGATAATCCGGCGGGCATCCGCCAGGACCGAATCATCTTGTGGCAAGGAGGCCAAGAGATCGGTATCGAAGATGAGACGTTGCAGGCCGGCGACAAAGACCCCTGTCACCGCAAGGAGAACCAGAGCAATAAATGACCATCGCAGTTTGTAACGCCGAAGAAACATGAAGACAAAGGGGGTGGGGCTTCACGCCACCGTACTATCAAGATGGGAGAGGATGGGAAACCCCTTTTTACCGGTTTAAAATAGCACATCCTGTCGAAGCGGGCAATGACTTATTCTGATGACCAATTGACAGTCATCGGGATGAAAGATATAGTAAAAGCTCAAGAATTAGAAAAAATGAGTTGCCAAACGGAAGTCCGCCTCTTTAAGGTATCGGTGACAAGCCCATGAGCCGTTTCCATACCATCACGATCCTGGCCGTCCTGACTGCCTTGGGTGCCGGGTTGAGCGTCACAGGTCCGGTTCGCTGGCTCGTTCTCGGGCTATTGGTGGCTGCATACCTCGTCATCTTTATCCTTGGCGTGTCGGTGTTGAAGCTTAATTTTTTCGTCAGCGCCACTTGCCGGGGTGATTCAACCGCGAAACGTGTCGCTTTGACTTTTGATGACGGACCGGACCCGGCGACAACCGCAAGTCTTCTGGAGGTCCTGAGACGTCATCGAATCAAGGCTGCTTTCTTTCCCATAGGGACAAAGATCAGGGATTATCCCGAAATGATCAGACAGATCGACCGAGAAGGTCATATCTTAGGAAATCATTCGTACAGACACCTCTGGTGGACCAACTTCTTAATTTCAAGGGGACTCGATCGAGAAATTAGAATGGCCCAGGAAGCCATTGAGGCTGCGGTCGGCAAAGTTCCAGCGTATTTCCGGCCTCCTATGGGACTAACTAATCCACATCTTAGAGGAGTGTTGAAAGAACACGGACTGTTGGTGGTAGGCTGGGATGTCAGGCCTTTCGACACGACGGCCAGCGCTGAGAAGGTAATAAGAAGAGTTCTCAAGAAAATACGTAACGGAAGCATCATCGCCCTCCACGATACAGGACGAAGCCCCGCCGAGCTAACCCGTTTAACCGATGAACTTGTGACCAAGATCAAGGATCGAGAATACACATTCGGCGAACTGGAGGAACTTACCGGTATCAGAGCTTATCAGACAACGGAGGGAACGAATATGCCTGTGCCCGCCCCATCCAGTCTATCCTGGGATGAATCGGAAGCGGGCCAGAAGCAGCGTAAGTTCAGGCGGTTCCTGGCCCGAAAATTAGCCTCCACCGCTTATGTCAGGAGAGCTATCGAGAAACAGGCAACCTTGGGTACTTTTAAGACCTCTCTCTCTCCCAGATTTTTGTTTGGCATGGGTTTGGTTGTGTTCAGTTTCGTACTAGGATGGCCCATGGTTGCGCTGTTTAGCTTTCTGTCGGCCTATTTCCACTCACCTGCCCTGCTGGTCTTGGGCCCGGCTTTTTATGCGTTTTCTCATTTGGTTTGGCTGTTTGGAACGTATTTGGCCGGGCGTGATTGCATTAAATATGCTAACATAATTCTTAGGTGGGGACTCCGCAAGGTCGTAGAAAAGGGACTATGAACTCGTTCAGATACATTTCCGGTGAGGAATCGAGCGAGGAAACATCGGTTCCTTTCGGCAGCAAATGCCCAGAATACCATTTATAGCGCTTTAACAATCGCGCAAAAGATAAGAAAAGATAAAAAGTGCAGGAGGAAGAGAAGAATGCCTGGAAATCTCGATATAAAAGGCATTGTACATCACGTGGCCGAAGTCATTATCGGAGAACTTAAGCTGGAAGATGTTACTGCCGATACATTCAATCCGGATATGGACCTGGTGGAAGAACTTGGCATTGATAGTATGGATTTAGCCACCATTGCCTTAGTTCTGCAGGATGAATATAAGGTTGTGATTGATGAAGACGACTATCCAAAACTAAAAACGATTCGCCTGATCGCCCATTATATCAAGGAAAGACTTGCCGCGAGAAGTTAATCGATCGGAATGAGTTGTCTATGGCGATGAACCACAAAGGTCCTTTCGGGCCTGCCCAACCGAAATTTTCAGAGCTCCTGGCCCAGCCGGAGGTAAGGGCCCGCTGGGAAAAAGTCAGAAAATATTTTTTCCTCCGGGAATCAACCTACGACATGAGCAACCGCTGTAATATCCGTTGTGACGGCTGCTACTATTTTGAAGGGGATAAGCAGTTTGCCCGGGAAACAGGCGACGCGGAAGCATGGCGCGGGCTGATGCAAGCCGAAAAAGCTCGCGGCATCACCTATGTCGTTCTGGCAGGGGCGGAGCCGTCTCTCGTGCCGGAATTGCTGAAGGTGTGCTATCAGGAAATGCCTCTGGGCAGTATCGCTACCAATGGTTTTAAGAAAATCCCGGAATCGGTCCGTTACAAGATTCACATCTCCGTCTGGGGGAACGACGAAACCAGCCTGCGCGTCAGAAAAGCGAAGCATCTTTTGAAAAAGCAGGTGGAAAATTACAAGAGGGATCCGCGCGCGGTATTCGTTTATACCTTTACGCGGGAAAATATCGACGAAGTCAACGAGGTCGCCGAAGTGCTTGTTTCAGATGGTTGCAAACTCACGTTTAACGTTTTTTCCTCCCCGGTCGGGTATACAGGACCTCTGCGACATGAGAATGAATCTCTTCGACGAACAAAACAAAAAATGATCAGGCTCTTGAATCAATATCCGCAAAATATTCTTTTTTCCGTTTACAACGCTGTGGCACACACCCATCAAAGAGGGTTGCACGATCTTTACGGTTGTTCTTATCCCCGCCAAAATCCTTCACAGGATATCGGTCTGGGCAGGTCTTTCCGGCAATACAGAACGGACCTGAACTGGGACAGGTCGGTTGCCTGTTGTGTGCCGGATACGGATTGCGACGATTGCCGTCATTATGCTGCCGGTTCGGCGGTGGTCACCGCGCGCCTTTACCGACATGCAAATAACTTGGTCTCGTTTAAATCCTGGCTCGATTATGTTGATACTTATCTGGCGGTGTGGGTCATGGACTATGAAAGAGGGGAAAACCTTTGCGCCGAAGAGATCGAGCCGCCACCAGCAGGTGTAAAATAAGAAATACGCCGGGTGGGATATATCTTTCCGCGTAAATAAAGGCAGGATGAATGAAAATAATCAGCTCTCTACTGGATCAAGATTGGCTGGCCCGTTACAAGCGGATCGCCAACCTTAACATCCGCAGTTCCATCTATGACGTCACGAACCGCTGCAACTTACGCTGCAAGGGGTGCTTCTTCTTTTCCTCCGGCGAGCACCACGTGACGGAGGAAATGGATATACAGAAATGGGAAAAATTTGTTGATAAAGAAAAAGAACGCGGTGTGAACCTGGCGATCTTAATCGGCGGGGAGCCAACGCTTTGCATGGATCGCGTTGAAGCTTTTTATAAGCGCCTGCCCACGTATTGCGCCACGAATGGCCTAATTAAAGTTTCCCGTGATCGATTTCCCGACATGATGGTGGGAATTTCACTGTGGGGCGGCCGTGCGGATGAAAAGGTTCTCCGCGGGTGCGATACCTTTGCTATCTCGAGAAGAAATTATGCGGGTGCCCCTTACACCTACTATCTGTACACCATCACCCCGCGGCAGGGGGGAAAGATCGAACCGGTGATCAAACGAATTGCGGATGTAGGCCTAAAAGTGCATCTCCAGCTTCTGTCGAACGACGAAGGCGTAGACGGATTTTCCTGGCGCGAAGAGGAACTAAAAGATTTACGCTGCGAAATGGATGAAATGCTGGACCGACATCCTCAAACGGTCATCTCCAGCAAATACTATCATGAAGTGATTACCACCGGGAAGATGATGGGCCGCCGTTTTGGCTGGGAGGAATGTCCATCCGTTACGGAATCCCGAGATGACAGAAAACCGCAACCCCGCCGCCTGATTCATTTTTTCCGATGGGCTTCCGATTTACAGACCGTTCACCGCTGCTGTACATCGGCAACGCGCGATTGCTCCACTTGCAAGGATGGAGCGGCGCATATGAGCTGGATCATGGTCAACAAGCGGGACCATATGAATTCGACCAAAGATTTGCAAAACTGGATCGAAGTTTACGAGATGTTCGCCAAGCTGTACCGTTTTATTCCGTGGTAATACCCGATCCTTTTTGATATAGGCGCAGTGGCTACCAGCGTCCCGGGGCGTTTTCTTTCCCGAGCGGAGGATGTCTGATATCTCCTAGGAAGGTCGTTATGGCTCCAAAGAAGGCTGTGATCTTGGGTTACGATGCCGTTTCTCCATTAGGGACGGATCTGGATCATCAATGGCAGCGTGCGGTCGCCGGGGATTGCGGAATAGGGCGGTTAACCAGATTCCCGCTCACTCCCGATTTTCCTGTGCGTGTTGCGGGGGAAGTCGCGGAAGTCGACTTACGGTCCTATCCTTTTTCACAACCGCGGGAAATGGCGTACTGGACGTCACCGATCTTTAAGTATGGTCTTCTGGTTGTCCACCGTGCCCTGAAAAAAAGCAGAATTGCAATCACACCGGATATCGCGCCGCGGGTTGCGGTGACTTTCAGCACTGCCGTTGGCGGTCTGGACGCTGTCTTGCAGGCGGACCGGCGGATGATTGCGGAAGGCAAGCTCCCTCACCCCTTTACCAACCCCAATTCCTGTATTAATATGGTGGGCGGTAAGGTCTCTATCCTTACCGGAGCTACGGGCCCGATCTGTTCGACCATCACGGCCTGCGCAACCGGAGTGACTTCGCTCATCATCGGTGAGATGTTGCTCCAGAGGGGCATGGCGGATGTGGTGATCGGCGGCGCCGTTGACTTTCCGCTGGTTGAGCCGATTGTTGCCGGATTCGCCACGATGAACGGCGCTTACCGTCCGAAGGAAGGGCGTCCGGAAGAACCACCGGAAAAAACGAGCAGGCCTTTTTCCATCCATCGGAGAGGTTTTGTCGTTTCCGAAGGGGCGGGTTGCATCATTTTTGCGACGGACGAATTCGCCAAGGCGCATGGGCTAAGACCGAAAATAGAAATGGCCGGCTGGGCAATGACATCCGATGCCGGCCATTTTGTTTCGCCCAGATTGGAGACCGTGCAACGATGTATTGAAGAAACCATCGTCAACGCCGGATTACGGCCCGATGCTATAAACGCGATTAACGCCCATGCCACTTCTACCAAGGTGGGAGATAAAGTCGAAGCAGAGGCCCTTTCCAATATTTTCGGAAAAAAGGTTCCACCGGTATCGGCAAATAAATCCCAGTTGGGACACGCCATGGGCGCGTCGAGCGCCGTTGAAACGATTCTGGCGATGGAAGGAATGATCAAAGAAACGTTACTTCCGACGATCAATTATGTTCCAGATCCGGAAATCATGATTGACTGTGTCGCTGAAGGCGCCAGAAAATTCCGTCAGGAATTTGTGCTGAAAAACGCGTTTGGTTTCGGCGGGTGCAATTCCTGTCTGGTTTTGCGCAGGCTTGCCTGAAGGATTATCACCGGCTTATGAGAGCCCCTCAAAACAGAAAGGTTTTCGTCGTAGGGTACGGCGCGGCCACCCCGCTCGGAAACACCTTTGAGAAGACATGGAAAAGGGCCGTCAAGGGTGAAGCGGGTTTTGGGAAGGTGACACGCTGTAAAGTCGAATCGGCCTGCGATATCGTCGGAGAAATTCCGGATTGGTATCCGCTGAAGCTTGACTTCACCAATGCGAAAGAAACCTATAACTGGAATGCCGCTTATGTGATTTTAGCGATGGCGGTCTGCAAAGAGGCGCTGGAAAATTCGGGAATTCCCGTTGACGAAAAGACCGCCCCCCGGACGGCATGCCTGATCGGTTCGGCCCTGAACGGATCGGACGCCTTTCGCGTTGCCGTACACGATTTGCAACATCGCGGCCCGTTGAGGGTCAGCCCCTATTTACTGCCTAATTTATGCGCGAATCTTCCTGCCGGTAAAGCTGGGATGCTATTAAAGTTTACCGGTCCTATTTTTTCGCCGCAGGGCGCTTGTGCCTCGGGGAATCACGCGATCGGCGTCGGAGCAAGAATGGTTCGGGATGGTGATTGTGATTTTGTCCTGGCAGGCGGCGTCGACGCCCCC
>DASPPQ010000175.1:0-19531 GCA_035625415.1 Thermodesulfobacteriota bacterium | reverse complement strand
TGGGAGATTTCGATAAATCAGGTTTTGGAGGGCCATGCAGTTCTCCTGGGCATCGAAGAGGGCGATGAGATGGATTTCCTCCTTTGAGGTAACTTCCATTCCGGGGAGCACTTTAAGGCCCCTCTCCTCTCCGGCGCGGATGAAGGCCGCTGCGTTTTCCGCTGAATTATGGTCACAGATCGCGATCATATCTAAACCTTTGGCCTTCGCCCGGTTGACAAGGGCACGAGGTCTCATCTCTTCTTCTCCACAAGGCGAAAGGCACGAATGAATGTGGAGGTCCGCCCGATACGTTTTCAGCATCAACCCATTCCCGAAATCCCCATCTGGTAGAGTTTACCCACCACTTCAAAGGCAAAGAGCGGAGAGACCAAAATAGGGATCTCTTCCTCTTCGGCCTTCTTAAGGGTATCGGAGTCAGGTTCTCTCCCTCCCGCCAAAATAATCCCTGCCAGCTCTTTCATGATGGCCACAGCAACGATATTGGGATGGGTCTGGATGGTTACCCAGATGTTCCCTTTGTGGCTGTGGGCGATCACATCGCTCAGGAGATCACTCGCATACCCCCCTGTGACCTCTTCGTTAAGGTGTTCCTTTCCTACTCTCGTCTCAAGCGCAAAGGATTTAACAATATCGAAAACTGTCACAGCGTGAATCCCTTCCTTTTATCTTCTCGGGCAGTTTTTGTTTTGCAAGGGGATTTCGACTTATTCCCCGGTTTGTTCATCCAAATAGATGATAAACTCGAGATGCGTCCCCTGCCCAGATTCAGAGGTTAGGATCATCTCGTCCGTATTCTTTTTTATATTAGAAAGGCCCATTCCAGCACCGAACCCCAATTCGCGAATCTTTTCGCTCGCGGTGGAATAACCCTCTCTCATTGCCAGATTGACATCGGGAATACCGATTCCTTCGTCTTCGACGATTACCTTCAAAGCGTCGGGCATAATGAAGAGCGAAAGAATTCCCCGGTCGGCATAGCAAATCACGTTCATCTCGGCCTCAAAGGCTGCAATCGATGTCCTTCGGACGATTTGACCAGGAAATCCAGCCTCTTTTAAAATGTTTTTGACCCGGCTCGAAATTGCTCCAGCCCTCATAAAATTACCCCCCTCGATATGAAACATCTCATGAAAGTGTATGTTCTCTTCAGCCTCGGGCATTTTTCACTTTCGCAATAGATGGCCTCAAGCCATGTTGATATAAGCGGCCACACGTTTCAAACATAATATAAGGGGCGACCAGGAGGGGGATTTGATTCTCGATCGCCAATTGTAGAGTCTCCTCGGTGGGCCGTTTTCCTCTGACAAAAATGATGGCCCCCAGGTCGAATATATTGCCTGCGTAAATCACCTGGGGATGGATGATTCCCGTGATGAGCAGAGTTTGAGCCCCCGATCCTCTGGCGAGGGCAAGGACATCGCTGAGAAGGTCGGCTGCAAAACCATACTTTATCTCTTTCTCCAGATTTGCCTCTCCCGTGATGATCTCTGCTGTTAAGATGTCTCGAACTTTCCTCAGTTTCATCTTAGTCGATGGCCTCCGCCAACAGCTCTGTCAGATCCATCACCCTGAGTTTTTCTTCAAAGCCAGAGGTCTTGGCAGCATCCTCCAAGGTCAACACGCACAGAGGGCACGCCGTTACCAGGATCTCTGCCCCCAATTCGACGGCATCTCTCACTCGGATCTCGGCAAGACGCTGGCCCGTATCGGTCGAAGACTCTACCCACATCCTTCCCCCTCCTCCTTCGCAACAGAGACTCCTCTCTCGGGAACGATCCAGCTCTTTGAAAGTAAGGCCCGGAATGGCAGTGAGAAGGGTTCGGGGTTCATCGAAGACGTTATTCTGTTTGCCCAAGAAACAAGGGTCGTGATAGGTGACTACCTTTTTGACCTCCTGCGTGAGAGAGAGCTTCCCTTCTTCTAATCGCTTGGCCAGAACCTGAGACGCGTGGAGGACATTGAATTTTCCCTGAGGATACTCGTTCTTGAGGGCATTGAAGCCATGAGGGCATGTGGTGACGATATTCTCAATCTGATAAGTCTCGAACCGTTTCATATTTCCTTCGACGAGTTCTTCAAAGAGACCGATTTCCCCCATTCTCCGGATTTCGTTGCCACAACATTGTTCCTCGTTTCCGAGAATCCCGAAATCGACTTCGGCTTGTTGAAGTCCGAGGGCAAACGATTTTGCTATTTCTTGAATTCGGGGATCAGAAGAAGCCGTACATCCGACGAAATAAAGAAATTCAGCACGGTCTCCTTGGGAGAAGTCCTTGACTTTGAAATCCTCGGGGAGCCCCTTGACCCACTCTGCCCTCTTGTTCTTCGCCTGTCCCCAGGGGTTCCCGTGCTTGTAAGCGCTTTCCATGGCTTCGATCAGTGTTTTGGGGATGTGTCCTTCTTCAACCAAGGTTCCCCTCATTCCGATGACCAGATCCATAGGCTTCAAACCACGAGGGCATCGCAGGGTACAGGTCTTGCATGTCGTACAATCCCAGAGTTCTTCCTTCTCGCTGATCCGATCGAGATTCCTTCCCAAAATTCCCTCGATCATCAGCCTTCGGATATTAAGCTTCGATTTGAGCGAAACAGGACATCCTCCAGTGCACTTACCACACTGAAAACATCCATAGAGGTCGAATTTCTGGGCAAAAGTCTCTTCTGACAATTCCATTTTTTCCATCCTCCACGTGTAGAAAATGACGACAAACCAACACAGCTAAGTATCAAATAATAAAGCTAAAATGTCAAATCAAACCAGGAGCTAAGATACTATCCTGTGAATAATTTCATTTATAATGTGAAAAAATTATCAACCGTTCAATATTTCTCTCGAAATCACAATTCGCTGGACCTCAGAAGTACCTTCATAGAGAGCTGTCCCGATAATATCCCTGAGATAGCGTTCCACAGGATAGTCTTTCGTATACCCGTATCCGCCCAACATTTGAACAGCACGGATCGCTACATTTCTTGCTGTCTCTGTAGCGAAAAGCTTTGCCATGGAAGCTTCTTTCGCAAAGGGCAGGTGCTTTTCTTTCAGATAGGCAGCGCGTAAAACAAGAAGTTGAGCGGCTTCTAATTCTGTGTAAGAATCGGCGATCATCCATTGGATCGCCTCAAAGCCGGAAAGAGGTCTTCCAAAAGCCTGCCTTTTTTTAACATAATTCGTTGCGAAGTCAATAGCCGCAAAACCTACCCCAAGAGCTAAGGACCCAATACCAATCCTTCCTCCATTGAGTTCCACCATGGCGATTTTAAAGCCCTCTCCCTCCTTTCCTAAAAGACAATTGGTCGGGATCTCACAATCCTCAAATATCAGCTCATTGATTGGCGAAGCTCGGTGGCCCATCTTTTCTTCCGACCTTTCAACAATGAATCCGGGTGTTCCTTTCTCAATGACGAAGGCGCTTATCCCTTTTCCTTTCCTCGCGCTCGGATCCGTAGCGGCCCAAGCGACAATCACTCCTGAAACTTCTCCACTTGTAATCAACGCCTTCGTTCCATTCAGCATGTACACGTCTTTTTTCCGGATGGCGGTTGTTCGGATATTGGCCGCATCGGACCCCGCATGGGGCTCGGTGATGGCAAAGGAACCGGCTGGATATTGGCCGTTGCAAAGCTTTGGAACATGCTCTTTTTTTACCTCTTCTTGTCCAAACTCGTAAATCACCTCCGCGACCATATTGCTTACAGAAGTGGTCACAGCATGGGAGGCACATCCCTTTGCGATTTCTGTTATCGCAAGGCTATAGGCAATCACTCCCACTTCTGTCCCGCCATATTCAACAGGGATATTCATCCCCATGAGACCCAGCTCTGCCATTCTCTTGAGGTTCTGATAAGGGAATTGCTTCTCCTCATCGTAGAGGGCAGCGACGGGTTTAATTTCCTTCGTGGTAAAATCCCTCACCATGTCCCGAATCATCTCTTGTTCCTGAGTGAGCCTGAAGTCCATAGTTTTCCTCAAGGGTCTAGGGGTCAAGTATTAAACTAATACAAACGCATTAAAGATTTTGTAGGGCAATCCTTTAGGGTTGCTTTAAGCAAGGCTAAAGCCTTGCGCTACATGTAAAATGATTTAACGCGTTTGTATTAGAATTCTCGAACCCTCAAACCCTGCAGTCCTTCAGTACTTATAGAATCCTCTTCCCGTTTTCTTCCCCAGGTAACCCGCCTCGACATACTTTTTGAGGAGGGGGCAGGGACGATACTTGGGGTCCCCGAGACCTTGGTACAAGACTTCCATAATCGCCAGGCACGTATCCAAGCCAATCAGGTCGGCCAATGTCAAGGGACCCATGGGATGATTCATTCCCAGTCTCATGACGGCGTCGATGGCCTCCGGCGTTCCCACGCCTTCAAAGAGGGCATAAATCGCCTCGTTGATCATCGGCAATAAGATTCGATTGGCAAGAAATCCCGGAAAGTCATTTGCTTCTACCGGGGTCTTACCCATCTTCTCAGCAAGAGATTTCACTGTATTAAAGCTTTCTTGGGAAGTTTGAAGGCCCCGGATGATCTCCACAAGCTGCATCACGGGGACAGGGTTCATAAAGTGCATTCCAATAACTTGTGAAGGTCTTTGGGTTGCTGACGCAATTTTGGTGATAGAGATGGATGAAGTATTGCTCGAGAGGATGATCTCTCTCCGGCAAACCTGGTCGAGTTTTTTGAAAATGTCTAATTTGAGCGATTCATTCTCAATGGCGGCCTCGACAACAAAATCGACCTCCGCCATATCTTGAACCTGAATCGTTCCCTTAACCCTTCCTATAACTTCATCTTTCTTCTGAGAAGTGATCTTTGCTTTTTCGACCATCCGGTCCAAATTCTTAGCAATGGTGCCGAGCCCTTTTTGAACGAAAGTGTCCGCAATATCGCTCATCACCACCCGAAGCCCTGAATGGGCAGCCACCTGAGCGATACCATTTCCCATCTGCCCCGCCCCCACGACCCCAATGGTTTTAATGTCCATAATCCCTCCCGAGTGTGGAAAGTCGAAAGCGGAGACTGGTTTCTTTTTGTTTACGGCTTTCTGCCCTCCACGTTCCGCCCGCCATGTCATATTTGTTCTACGATGAGGCTCACTGCCTCTGCCCCGCCTAAACAAAGAGAGGCCATTCCTCGTTTGGCTCCTTTCTCTCTCATGGCGTAGAGCAATGTTGTCAGGATCCTTGCACCGCTCGCACCAATGGGATGGCCCAGCGCCACAGCTCCGCCATGGACATTGATCCTCTCTTTGTCAATTCCGAGGGTTTTGAAGACGGCTACCGTGGTTGCAGAAAAAGCCTCATTGATTTCGAAAAGGTCAATGTCCTTAAGGAAAAGCCCCGCCTTTTTCAAAGCTTTCGGAATAGACTGAATCGGAGCGACCAATACATCTTCCAGCGCCACACCCGCTGCTGCTTGGGCTCCGACTTTAGCCATGGGCTCCACACCTAAGGCCCGGGCCTTCTCCTTCGACATGACCACGAGCGCACTCGCTCCATCACTGATCTTGGAAGAATTTGCCGCCGTGACGACTCCGCCCTCTTTAAAGACGGATTTCAATTTGGCCATAGACTTAAGATCTGTTTCACGGGGTCCCTCATCGATGTCGAAGATTACGGGTTCCCCTTTTCTCGAAGGGATCGGGATGGGAAGGATCTCTTGCTTAAATTTTCCCTCTCGTATCGCCTCCATCGCCTTAAGGTTTGATTCGTAACCAAATTGATCCTGTTCTTCACGGCTGATATTAAACTTCTTCGATTGGATCTCTGCGGTATATCCCATATGGTAATCGCTCACGACGTCCCAGAGACCATCATGGACCATTCCGTCCACCAGTTTTCCATCCCAAAGCCGGTATCCCGTCCTTGCGTTTTCCAAATAGTAGGGGGTTCTGCTCATGCTCTCCATGCCGCCTGCGACGATCACCTCTGCATCTCCGGCCACGACAGCCTGCGCAGCAAGCATCACAGCCTTCAAACCAGACCCGCAGACCTTGTTTACTGTGATTGCCCCTCCGGACATCGGAAGCCCCGCCTTGATCATCGCCTGACGCGCCGGGTTCTGTCCTAAGCCATACGGGAGCACATTCCCCATGATCACTTCGTCAACATCCTCCTTTCGAATCTTGGATCGCTTTACGGCTTCTTCAATTACTTTCCCGCCTAAATCCGTAGCGCTGAACGAACTTAATCCCCCGAGGAAATTACCGATGGCGGTTCGGACGGCACTGGTAATCACGACTTCCCTTGTCAACGTCTCTTCCTTTCCGAAGGACTTCGCTAGGGTCCGATTTCCGGCGTATCTCCTCCCCCGGTAATTCAAACTGTATTTCTTTACCCAGATGAGATGACCGGTCCCTTCATCAATTTTAGCGCGCGACGGTCCGACAAAGAAGGTTAGGCTAAACAGAAGGCCACTTGCCTATCGATAAGACATCATAGCCTGCCTTTTCCAAATCTTTAACAATCCGCTCGTAATCTTCCGTCTTGATTCGGATGGCGGCGATCCTTTTCCCTTCTACCATAAAGGAGGGGGTGACAATGCTGATCACATTCGCGTTATGTTTCTTAAAGACCTGAAGGACTTCCAGGAGTGTACCGGGTTTATCTTCAAGGGCGACGGTTAAGCGAGTGCCCTTCTGTTTGAAACCAAAGACATCCACAAAGTGGTCTAAGGCATCCGTTTCGGTGAAGATTCCGTAAAGTTTCTCCCCCTCCACGACAGGAAGACATCCGATTTTATGGTCGTGCATTAATTGAACCGCTTCCTCGATCAATGCGTCAGGAGCAATGGTGATCAACTTATCCTTTGGCGTCATGAAGGCCGAAACTTTCAGCTTTCCTAAGAGATAGTTGAGTTCTTGGACGCTAAGCAGGGTGGCGTCGGAAGGCGCGGCTTGCCGAATATCGCGGTCGGTGACGATTCCAACCAATTTATTGGTCTTGTCAACGACGGGGAGATGGCGGATTCCTTTTTCGTGGATAAGGTTCCGAGCTTCAAAAAAGGATGCCTCAGGATTGATCGTAATTGGTTTTCTTTGTATCCTTTCTCTCAGAAATCCTTTATATTCGATTTTCATGGGGTTTTCCTCCTTTCTTTTCGGCACTATCTTAGCACATTTCGCAAAAAGCAGTCAAAGATTTCTTGAGAGTTTCGTAAGGGATCGCATGGGGAAGCCGTCCCACGTCAAGAGCTAAGGCTGGAAACTTAGAGAGCGTTGACATCATCTATTCATGTATTTATGGGACTGGTGTTTTTGGCCTAACGAGCGGACTGAAGATGGGTGTTCTACTGTGTTCGCTATTTATTCCCAGGTGCGTTGGTCTTCAATCTTCTTGCCTTTGTCTGGGATCGTCCCTTTCGACACGAATTTGACTCCACCCCTCACTTTCATGACATCCCGGACAGACCTTTCGATCTCCTCCTTTAGCCTGTCTGATTGATTATTTTCTTCCTGAAGCTCGATCAGGAAGGTCATTTCGTCCTTGTGCTCTTTTCTCGTGACGACCACCTGGTATTTTCGAATTTCCGGATGCTTGGAGGCAACCTCATCGGCCTGCCCGGGATGCACAAACAAGCCTCTGACTTTTGTGACCTGATCGACCCTGCCGAGGATTTTTACCAGCCTGGGAGAGGTTCTTCTGCATGGGCACGGGGAATCGGTCAGATAGGAGAGGTCTCCTGTGCCGAATCGGACCAGCGGATAGACTTTATTGAAGGTCGTGCCCACAATCTCCCCTGTCTTTCCCGGAGGAAGCTGCTTCCCTGTCGTCGGGTCCGCAATCTCCACGATCCTGTCATCCGGGATGTGCATCCCGTTCTTCTCCCTACACTCGTAGCCGAGACAGCCGATGTCAGCGGTGCCGTAACTCTGTCGGATCGTCATGCCAAATTTTTCCTCCAGCTTGGAGCGCAAGGACTCAGGGAGCATTTCCGCGGCGACAAAAGCGACCTGAAGGTTCAAATCCTTTCGGCAGTCCAGGCCCATCTCCTCCGCCTTCTCCGCCAGGTTGAGAAGAAAGCTCGGGGTTCCGCAGTAGCCGTTGACCCTTAGGCTTTTCATGATATTTACCTGCTGTTCCGTGTTCCCGACGCCCGTCGGGACGACGATACAGCCCGCTTGACGAAGGGAGTTGTCGACCATTTGCATGCCAAAAGGGACCATGTGGTAGCTGAACGTGTTAATCACAATATCTCCGCGCCGAAACCCCGCAGCATACATGGCCTGTGCCCAGCCCAGGTCCTCGTACTCGGCCTCACCAGGCTCCAGGATGGGACCCGGAGAGACATAAATCCTTCTCAGCGTATCGATCGGCACCGCCTCAAAGCCGCCGAAGGGAGGATTTTTTTTCTGAAGCTCCACGAGATCGGCCTTTTTGGTAATAGGAATTTTTCCTAAATCTTTAATCGTCTGGATGTCCTTTGGCTTTAATCCAACGGAATCCATTTTGTTCTTAACAGCGACAGAATTCTTATAAGCATGTTGGATGATTCCTCTCAGTCTTTGGTTAAGATATGCAATGCGTTTTTCAAGGGGCATGGTCTCAAGATGCTTTTTCAAGAAACCCGAACTCCGATCCATTACCCCTTGCTTTGGCATTCTAATGCTCCTTTATCCTTCCATGCAAAAAAGAAGATGTAGGGGAACCCCTGCTGTGGGCTCCCCAATCGGGCGGCCACAGCGGGCCACCCCTACGAAGAATTAAGAGATGAATGAGGTTGCTTACTTCTTAGGGAATTTCCCTTCAAAAGGAACGAAAACATTCCCTTTCTCAGCGTTGAAGACTGCCATTCCTTCTGACACCTTGATACCAAACCCAAAATCTCCAATTTTCTCATACCAGTTCTTAATGACATCATTAGGGTTGAGGTTTAAAGCCTGGATCTTTGGTGCCTGAGCCACCAAGAGGGTTAACCTCATCGTTACCGAATCCATGACACTTACGATTCGATACTGGCTCGTTGTGTTGGGTGGAAAATAGACCCGGTCGTAATAGGTTGGAGTAGCAATTTCAATATACTTGCCCGGAGCGGCTTCAAAGGAGACTGTAAATTTAATGTTATCCAGCATAACATTGTATCCACTGGGATTATGAATATTAAAGACGAAGCCGAGGGCCATCGGAGTGCGAGCGGGGAAATCGGCCCAAGGGAAATAGCTCTGCACTTCGACTCGGTCCAATGTGACCGTTGGCTTTCCTGCCTCATCCGTTGGAAGAAGACCAGGTTTGCACCCTGTCACCCCCCAAACAGCAAGAGCAATAAGTGAGAGGATTAATAATAATCTTCGCATAAAAAACCCCCTTTCATTATCGTGTTGCGTGAATGGTGATTGGTGACTCGTGAGAAGACTGAAAATATATTACGAATCACCGACACGAATCACGATTCACGGTTTTAAGTTAGCCATCTCTTTCTTCTTTTATAATGTTTCACCTGTCTGAAACTTTTTCGCTCACCAATATCAGAGAGTCCTAAATAGAAATCTCTGATGTCCGGATTTTCCTTCAACTTCTCCGAGGTATCATGCATCACGAGCCTGCCGTTTTCTAAGACATAGGCATAAGGCGCTACAGTGAGAGCTAGCTTTACGTTCTGTTCCACGAGGAGAAGTGGGATCTTTTCGTCCCGGTTTAACTGGGTAATGATTTCAAAAATCTCTTTGATGAGAAGGGGAGCGAGGCCCATCGAGGGTTCGTCGAGAAGGATCAGTTTCGGCCGGGCCATTAATGCCCTGCCGATGACAGTCATCTGTTGCTCTCCCCCGCTAATAAAACCTGCCAGGACATTGCGCCGCTCCACCAACCTGGGAAAATAGCGATAGACCATCTCCAGTCTCTCTTTGGAGGCTGAACCGGTTCCACGGAGATGAGCTCCAACCCTCAAATTCTCCTCAACTGAGAGGTGTTCGAAGACTCTCCTACCTTCGATGATCTGGAAGATTCCTCTTTTGGCAATTTCCTCTGCAGAGAGATGGTGTATCTTCTCTCCCATGAACTCAATACTTCCATCGGATACCTCACCATCCTCATGTTTTAACAAACCAGAAATGGATTTTAGGGTAGTCGATTTTCCGGCACCATTCGCCCCGAGAAGGGCGACGATTCCCCCGTGAGGGACATCGATGGAAACTCCCTTCAGTACCAGGATCACTTCATGATACATGACCTCAACATTGTTCAGTTTCAGGATGGTCCCATTGGTATTCACATTTTCAGGTGTCAATGGTTTCCTCCTTACCAGCCAAGCCAGGAAGCCCACTTGTCAGGGAATTTAGCACGCATGTCAATTTCGCCAACCGTTTGGGGTTTCCCTTTGATCACTCTTCCGACCCTGACGATGGAACTGTAACGATGGTCTGTTGGGGTGATTGTCACGAGTTGACCACCAAACTCCTTCAACCCTGGCCAGTTCCTGAAACTTTCAAAGGCGTCTTTGATCCCAGGGCCATTTAATTTTCCCGCTTTATCAGCCTTCTTCATGGCCTCAACAGCTAAGGTCACCTTCACCCAGCCCTGGACTGTGCGGATGAGTCTGTTTTCGAGTGGAACGCCCGGGTTAAGTTTTTTCGCGTACTCCAATACCTTTTTCTTTGCTGGATATTCGTCAATGAAAAGGGCGCAGGCGATCAAGCCGATCGCTCCTTCTGCAGCAGGTCCGCCTAACTTAGGAAGATTTTCATCAAACCCCCAGTTATTAATGATATGATCTGCACCGAGTCCAAGGGCATAGGCATCCTTCATGGCAGCGGATACGGACATCGTGGTGTTCCCATGCCAGACCAAATTGGCCCCAAATCCTTTGGCGGCGATGACCTGACTCTTTGTATCGAGGGCGGTCAAGGAGATGTTGGCGTCCGGCCCGACCTCAAAGCCAAGAAGGCCTGCCTGATCTTTGATGGCCTTGATGGGTGCGGAAGCATATGGGGATGCAAAGTCATAGAAGCAGACAAACTTTGGTTTGGCGCCCTTTTCCCTCAGGGCCTTCCATTTTGGGTCTTTCTTCCAAACTTCTTCGAACCAATAAGTGATTGCACCACGGGCATTGGTTGAGTAATCCGTTCCATAAACAAAGTTGTAAGGAGTCTTCTTTGGATCGCACAAATGACCGGAGAAGGAGCTGGAGAGATAGGGCATTTTATCGGCATTAACCGTAGGAGAAAGGGCTTCGGTGTCGCCTGTTCCCCAACCCAACACCATGACCACCTTATCGTAATCCCGGAATCGTTTGTAAGTGGTGACTGCTTCGGGGACACGGTATCCGTAATCGTACTGGAATAAACGGATTTTTTTACCGTTGATCCCATCTGTATCATTGTAATATTGAGCTGCCTCTCGGACTCCCAGGGCCTCGTCCTTGCCCACATCAGAAGTGGCCCCTGTTGTATCCTGAAGGGCACCCAGTCTTACCTCCTGTGCTTGTCCGAAGACCCATGAAGCAGTGAGACCCATGATGAGGGACATCATAACAATCGTAAAGATTCTGATTCTCATTTTCTACCTCCTGTAAAGTTAAGATGAGAATGAAAACTGCCCGCGATAAACCTCTCTTCCACCATCCAACGACGTCGCATCACCCCCTTCTGATCGGTATGGTGATTGGTGTCAGTGATAGTGGTTTAGGAAACTGTTTTAAATTGTTCTTCCTAAAACACCATCACTATCACCATCACTGATGACTATCACCTTAATATGAAAACGGCCACAGATTAAAATAGTTTTTAATCTGCCACCAACGATACGAAAGACCATTGGGTTCGTAGATAAGAAACAGTACAATGGCCAGACCGAAGGCCGCCTCCTTTACAAAAAGAAATTTTTCAAGCAGTAGAGGCAAGAATGGCATGAGATTGACGAAAAAAGCGTTCTGTGTGAGAAAGAATATGAGAAATTTGAGACCTTCAGGTATCAAGGTCATGAACATCGCCCCAAAGATGGTCCCGTGGATGCTTCCGACTCCTCCGATGAGGACGACGCCTACCAGCCAGAGAGACCAACCGAACTGGAAGTGTTCGGGGCTGACGGCTGATAGGGAGGTGACCCAGAAAGCGCCCGCAATGCCTCCCAAAAAACCCGCTACGAAAAAGGCAAGTAATTTGTATAAGATAATGTTTACCCCCAGAGCTTCTGCGGCGATGTCGTTGTCTCGAATGGCAATCCATGCTCTGCCGACCTTTGATCGAAGGAGATTTGACATACCGAGGGTGCATAAGACAATTAATGTCACCATCAGATAATAAATTTCCATCTCAGATTGGATTACCCATGGCCCGATTTTGACTGTCCCCGGTGGAATGGAGAAAGCAACTCCCCTTCCTCCAATTTGACTGACATACTGGGTAATGAAGAATTCCACGGTGATGAACTGAGCCGCCATGGTGGTCATAATGAGGTAAAATCCCTTCACCCGTGCAGAAGGGAGACCGAATAATACGCACCATAGGCCGCCGGTAATCCCTCCCAGAACGAGTGTGACCGGATAAGGAAGATGTAGCTGAAGCATGAGGAGTGTACTGGTATAAGCTCCTACTGCAAGGAATGCGGCATGACCTAAGGTAACCTGACCGCAATAACCGATCAGCAATTGGACACCCATTGCAGAAAGGACTGTATATCCGACGACGTTAGCAATGGATATTAAATACAGGCCGGCAAACCTGGGGATGATGAAATAAATGGTGATGAATAAAAGGATCATCTTTCCCCAGACGAACTTAGTCTGCCACCAGGCATGGTCCTGACGATAATATTGATGATAAACACCACAAGGTCGGTAAGCCATCCTTTAACCTCCAACTTTCCTTCCCCCACCCTAAACCTCCCCCCTTGAGGGAAGGGTGGGGAGGTGGGTCAAACTCTTTCAATCCTTACCCATCCCCAGAGTCCATAGGGTTTAAACAACAAGACGATGACCATGACCGCGAAGGGGAAAACTTCTTTCACCCCTCCCGGGGTAAAGCGACTCAAATAGCCATCTGCCAGATTTTGGAGAACTCCGATGGCTAGGCCACCGACAATGGCTCCTGGAACAGAGTTAAGGCCGCCTAAAACGACGGCTGGGAGAACTAATAAACCCAAATAACCTACAGAGATATTTAGACCGTTGATGTTTCCTAATAAAGTCCCACCGACTCCTGCCGACATAAAAGCGATTGCCCAGGCAAGGGCATAAACAATCTTTGCATTTACACCAAGAGATAGGGCGGCCATCTCATCATCCGCCGTTGCCTGCATAGATAAACCCCATTTTGTATATTTGAAGAAAGTGACAAAAGCAAGAAGCAGGATGATAGATGCGATGAAAGCCCAGAGGTAAACCTGGCCGACGACAACCTTTCCGATAAAGATGGGTTCTATTGGAAATACGGTAGGAGTGAAAACGACTGTATCTGTGCCAAAGAATAACTCCACAACCCCCTTGAAAAAGAAGGAAAGCCCGACTGTGACCATAATCACACTCAGTACCGGTTCTCCAACCATTGGTCTCAAGAAGAGAATTTCTGTCAAGATGCCCAGGGCAAATCCAATGGCAAGAGTGATGAGGAGAGCTAATATGAAAGGAATGTGCCAATTATATAAAGTAAGACAGACATATGCCCCAATCAAGGTCAATTCACCCATAGCCAGGTTAAGGACGCCGGAGCATTTATAGATGAGGGTCCAGCCAAGAGCGACCAAGGCATAGATGCTACCTACCAAAATCCCAGTAATAAAAAGCTGTAGAAAAAGTTCCATGTACCTCTCCTCATCGACGGATTAGACGGTTCTAGGATTCGAGGGCTCAAGTTTCTTAAAAGGTTCACTTGACCCCTTGTACCCTCGAATCCTGTTAGGATTGCGGTATTTCCATCACCTGAAGATCCGTCACAATATGAATCACTCGTCCGTCTTCATAAGTGATATTGG
This sequence comes from Thermodesulfobacteriota bacterium, assembly GCA_035625415.1. Classification (GTDB taxonomy): domain Bacteria; phylum Desulfobacterota; class BSN033; order BSN033; family UBA1163; genus UBA1163. The sequence continues at coordinate 5,630 of DASPPQ010000175.1, read as the reverse complement.
TGTCCATGTGAACATTGTTGGTGTTGGAATAAAGGCCATTGACGATATCTTTATAACGATCTTCGACAAAGGCCCTCCGCAATTTTCGAGTTCTGGTCAATTCATCATCATCTGCATCAAATTCCTTGTAGAGATTGACAAATTTCTTGATGCGGGCGATGGGGGGCAGGCTACGGTTCATCTTGATAATTTCCTTCTGAACCAGTTCGTAAACCTCGGGCATCTGAGAAAGCTCGGGATAACTGGTGTAGGCAATATTTCGGGCCTCTGCCCAATTGCCCACGACCGCATAATCGATGCAAACCACACTCGTGACATAGGGTCTGTTGTCACCGATCGCCCAAACATCTCTAATATAGGGACTGAATTTAAGGCGGGTTTCCAGGTACTGTGGAGCGAATTTTGTCCCATCGCCCAATGTCATCACATCTTTGGTCCGATCGAACACGACCAGGTGGCCATCGGTATCGATGAACCCTGTATCTCCGGAATGAAGCCATCCGTCTCGGAGTGTTTTTTCCGTCTCCCCGGGCATCTTATAGTATCCGGTGAATACCGACGGGCTTCTCGAAATGATCTCTCCATCCGGGGTGATTTTCACCTCGGTCTCAGGAATGGGTTTGCCCACTGTGTCAAATTTGATATCGCCGTCCCGATGCAGCACGGAAATTCCGGCAATTTCGGTCTGGCCGTAGATCTGCTTCAGGTTCACCCCGATAGCATGGAAAAAGCGGAAATGGTCTGGCCCCATGGCTGCTCCTCCCGTGTAGGTATCCCTTATCCTGGTGAGGCCCAAATGGTCTTTCAATTTCTTGTGGACGCCCAGAGAGGCAAGATGGTTGAGAACCTTCCAATACCAAGGGATGGGTTTTTTTAGAAATTTCAAGTCTGCGACGTGATAACCGATCTGCATCGCCCACTCATAAGCTTGCCGCTTGGACCAGGTTGCATCCAAATATTTGACCTGGACATTTCTCACCATTTGTTCGTAAACGCGGGGCGGCGCAAACATCACGTGGGGGCCGATCTCACGGATGTTTTCTTGAGCTGTCTCGGGTTCTTCCGGAAAATTGAGTGTGAACCCGGCCTGAATGCCGCAGGAAATCGACATCATCTGCTCTCCGATCCAGGCAAAGGGGAGGTAAGAGACAAAGTCATCCGATTCAAAATAGGGGTCCACACGCATCAAATTCTGTCCCATAGTCAGCATATTATAATGCGTGAGGAGGGCACCTTTCGGAAGGGAAGTCGTTCCCGAGGTATAAAAGAGGAGACAGACATCGTCTCCTTTCCCCTTCATGATTGTGTCCTCGAAGAGGTCGGGTTCTTTTTTATCGATGTCTCTGCCAATTTCCATCAGCATCTTAATGCTGATAAGGATGGGGTCATCGTAGTCTCTCATGCCTTTTGGGTCGTCCCAGATCATCTTTCTCAGGCTGGGGCACTTGTCTTTGATCATGAGACATTTGTCAACCTCCTCTTGCCCTTCGCCCACCATCAATTTGGCATCGGAGTGATCGATGATATATTGTACCTCGTCGATCAAAGAATCCTGGAACAACCATACTCCCACACCGCCTGCACACATCGCGGCCATTTCTGCCCAAAGGGCCTCGGGTCGGTTGTCCCCGATCATGGCGACCTTGTCCTCCCTCTCTAACCCCAACGAAACCATTCCCAGGGCAATCCACTTCACATTTTCGTAATATTGTCTCCACGTAATGGGAACCCAGATTCCGAATTCCTTCTCCCGCATGGCCACCTTTTTGTCCCAATATTTTTTGGCTGCCAGCAAAAAGAGTTTGGGAATTGTCAAATCTTTGGTGATCTCAATTTCTTTCCAATTAGCGGCGTGTGACATAGAGATCCTCTGCCTCGCCCAGATAGGCCTTAATCACTTGCGGATTGTTCTGAACCTCGGACGGGGTCCCGTCAGCAATCTTTTCGCCGAAGTTAAGAGCCATTACGTGATGGGAGATGTCCATCACTACCCCCATGTCGTGCTCGACCAGGACACAAGTCGTCTGCCAGCGCTCTTCTTCGTTGATGTCCAAAATAAATCGAGCCATGTCCTCGACCTCTTCCAAATTGAGGCCCGCAAGCGGCTCATCCAAAAGAACGATCTTGGGATTGAGTGCCAAGGCCCTTGCCAATTCGACTCGCTTTTGAAGTCCGTAGGGAAGCATTCCAACCATTTTGTCTCGGATGGCTTCTATCTCAAGGAGATCGATGATCTCCCTCTCAATAAAATCCCGATGTTCGATCTCCTCTCGAGCCGTTTTTCCAAAGTAGATGGAACTGCTGATCAACCCTGATTTGAGATGAATATGGCGACCGAGTCGGATGTTATCGAGCACGGTCGCCCCTTTAAAGAGTTCCAGTTTTTGGAATGTCCTTGAGATTCCCATCCTTGCCCTCTGATAGGGTCTCGACCGAGTGATGTCTTTCCCTGCAAATTCAATCTGGCCTTCTTGGGGGTGATAGAGTCCGTTGATGCAGTTCAGGAGAACTGTCTTGCCGGCCCCGTTGGGGCCGATGATAGAAAAGATCTCACCCTTCTTTACGTCCAGGCTGATATCCAGCAAAGCTTGGATGCCTCCGAATGCCATAGAAAGGTTTTCGACTCGAAGCTGAACTTCCTTTGGGGCGATCATTAAGGACTCCTTCGTCGTGGGGCGTGGCTGCTGACTTGTGAATCCTGAGACATTCGTATTTTCCGGTCAGTGAAAAAAGAAAAAAAGGCGAGAAGGGCGGTTGTCCAGTTTGTGGCCGTCAGTTCGCTAAACAAAGAAGGAATATCCTCACCCTTAAGGGATTTACTCTCGTCTCTTGTCAAAGACGGCAAGCGATGACTAGCTCGAATTTTGTATAAAAAAGGAGAAGATTTAAGTTAGAAAAAAATCCCACCCGAAAAACACCCTCATCCATTAACAAAACATTACTTCTTTGTCAAGTGAAAACATGCCTAAGAACAAGGGGTTGACATTTTGAGGGGTATCGATTAATCTAAAGCATATTTTGTGCCTCGGAGAGGAAAAGAGTGAAGAAGTGGTTTTATAAAGATGCGGGGGTTGATATTGAAAAGGGAGATGCCTTTGTCCAGGCGATCAAGTCGATGGTGGAATCGACATTCCGACCCGAGGTACTAACGAAAATTGGTGGCTTTGCAGGGTGTGTCTCTCTTAACTTGGAACGTTATAAGAAACCGATTTTGGTCTCTTCGACCGATGGGGTGGGGACAAAGCTGAAGATCGCCTTTGCGATGAACCGGCATGATACGGTCGGGATTGATCTGGTGGGGATGTGTGTCAACGATATCGTGGTGAGTGGGGCAAGACCTCTTTTCCTCCTGGATTATTTTGCCACGTCCCAACTGGACCCTGAAAAATCGATGAAGGTGGTCTCGGGTATTGTTAAAGGATGTATCGAGGCCGAATGCTCTCTGATTGGCGGCGAGACGGCCGAAATGCCGGGATTCTATAAGAAAGGCGAATATGACCTGGCCGGTTTTGCGGTGGGCATTGTGGAGGATTCGCAAGTGATCGACGGATCGGGCGTGACCGTCGGAGACAAATTGATCGGGGTCGCTTCCAGCGGACTTCACAGCAACGGATACTCTTTGGTCAGAAGATTGCTTCTTGATCAACTTAAGATGGATCTGGAAGAAAGGGTGGAAGAAATTGGAGAGGTATTGGGTGAGGAACTGCTCCGGCCGACTCGAATTTATGTGAAGGCAGCCCTCAACCTCACGCGAGATTTCCATATTGTTGGAATTGCCCATATCACCGGAGGGGGCATTACGGGGAACCTTCCGAGAATCATCCCCAAGGGCTGTAAGGCCATCGTTCAAAAAGGGACTTGGGAAATTCCTCCGATCTTCTCGTTTTTGAAGGAGAGGGGGAACATTTCCGAGGAAGAGATGCTCCGCACTTTTAATAACGGGGTTGGAATGATTCTTATTGTCAGATCCAAGGAAGTCGATGATATCTTAGCCAGGCTTCGTTCTTTAGGCGAAAAGGCCTTTCTCATCGGCGAGGTGGGTAGAACCGATAGGGAACAAGAGAAGATCGAATTTGTCTGACCCTTCTTTTGGTAGCATTATTTCGTGTCCATCTCTAATCATCTCCAGCCTTGTCATGCTGCTTGACCTGTTACACATGTCACGCATCCGCTCCCATCCGGCCATATCAAAAGAAAAGAGGTTCTGGGTCTCATGAGGTGGTCAGGGAACGAACAGGACGTGATGGTATTAGGCTCCGGCCTTGCTGGGCTGGTTGCCGGGACCCTGCTGTCAAAAAGCAACCACTCTGTCTTGCTGTTAAGGGAAAGAGGATACCAATCCTCCTATTCGATCAAAGGCTACCACTTCGCCCCCTTTTCAAACCTTTCAGAAAAATGTTTGAAGCCCAGTCTTGTGAGACGACTTTCCCAGGCGTTGAACCTTTCGTTGCTGATGGGAACCCGAGAAGATGGCAAGCAGGCAAAGCCCGCACCGGACAGGTCAAAACAGAGAGCCAGCTTTCAGGTCATTCTTCCCAAGGCAAGGATTGACATCTTCCGCGACCGCTTCCTATTGCAGAAGGAGTGGAGGAGGGAATTTCCGGAAGAGGCGCTCCGGATCGAAGAATTTTATAACGACCTGGAACAAATTCAGGAGCTCTTGCAAAAGGCGAAGGGAAAAAAGAATACTTCAGCATTTTTTCCGTTTCGTCAGCGTCGTTTCCTCACAAAAATGTTTTCATCCGACCCGCTTCCTAAAGGAGGGGTGGATGAAAAGCTCTGCGCCTTCTCCAGAGAGTTTAGAGAATTCATTCGACTTCAGCTGATCTCCCGGGGAAATTTTTATTCAGACCAATTTCCTCTCTCCTTAGCCACTCAGGTTTTATTCGATGGGGCCAACGAATCGAATTCGGATTTCGATTCGGAGAAGCTGGAGAAGGAAATTCTAAATCAATTCTTACGATCCGGCGGGAGGATTGTGGAGATCGAGGGCGTGAAAGAGATCAGTTTTGGCTGGCGGAAGGCGTTCGCCTTAACCCCGGAAGGAAACCCTGCAGTATTTCGGTCTCAATTTCTTATTATGAATTGTCCGCTTCATCGCGCTGCATCCTTCCTGGGGAAGAAGGGGAAGGGAATATTAAAATGGGAGAAGAAGGTCAGACCCCTGTATATGTTGATTCCCCTATTTGTAGGGATCGATGAAAGAGTTGTTCCCGTCGGGATGAAGGATCTCCTTGTCTCCGTGTTGGATCCTGAAAGGCCCTATGATGACGGAAATGTCCTCTTCCTCTCTCTTAGCTCGAAGGGAGACAAAACCAGGGCCCCGGAGGGGAAGAGGACCCTCACCGTTGAAAGCCTGATGGAGGTCGAAAAATGGGGACAAACAAACCTAGCAGATTACCAGCGACGAGTGATGAATCATTTGTATTCTCTCTTTCCTTTTCTTGAGCGGTATATCGAACTGGTCGATTTTCAGTGGGCCAGTGATCATGTATCGAGGTGGTCCTATTCTCACTTTCTTTACGAACCCTCCTCTGATTTTTACTGGAGAGAAGGAATGGTTCCCATAAAAATGGCGAGAAAAATTTGCTTTGTCGGAAAGGAAAACTTCCCGTATTTAGGTCTGGGGG
>DASPPQ010000174.1:0-46733 GCA_035625415.1 Thermodesulfobacteriota bacterium | reverse complement strand
ATGGCATTCAAGAGGCCGACGGTTCGATCCCGTTCAGCTCCACCACTTATCTTCTTATTTGGAGTACCACTCGGGGTCCCTTCATTAAGACCGCTGAGCACATTTTCCCATTCAAAACACTTCCCTGGTAGAATAATCCATGGGTTTCATCCCGCAAGGCACCGTTTCCTTCGGAGACGAACGGTGATTGGCGGGGAAACATCTACGAACAGGGCCACGGGGATCCCGAGACAATCGATCACGGCAAACGGAGAGAGCCCGCCTGACTTCTTGGAGCCGGCGGACTCTCACGGGTTAAGGGTTGAATGTGAAGGAGGAGAGAAGCCGAAAAGTTTAGCCTGGATCAGATCTGTTTGGCTTGACGGTTCTGATTCGGATATATGCGTCTACAATGATCAAAACAATTATCAAAAAATTGATGAGCGCCAGTTCAGTGGGTGCTTCATTCATCGGAGGGGCCTCTCACAGTATTTGATCTTTATAGGTTACAAAGCACATTCCGTGCCAAGATTTGGGTTCATCAATTTATTGAAATTGCTGGGAATTTTCACCGGATAGGATGTGAATTTGTTTACTAAACAGACAAGTATTATAAATTTTGCGAGGGAATTTCCGAGATTGATATTAACGGGCGAAAAAGTAACGAGAAAACCGTTTAAGACATTAAGTCACGGAGTTGCCGTGAAGTTGAAGATCGGGTTGCTTGCCCTCCCCTTCAGGAAGGGTACATCGGCTCTTGTTCGAGGTTCACCAGGAAATTTTTCAAATGAGTCCTATCCCTGGGAGAGATGTCTTCAAACCTCACCCCTGTTCGGTAATCCCATGTCCAATCCTTCCTGAGATGGATATCCATCCAAACTACCTGAACAACCGCTTCAATCATATTTGATCCGGACCGAATGGGAAGAAATAATTTTAACGCAAGATGCTCGCCAACTCCCATTTTCTCAGGAAGGCAGATCAGTAATCCTCCTTCACTGGCATTGGCAGCCCGAGCGTACTTGAAGAAGGAGTCGGCCTTACTATACCTAACCGGCAAGGCGACACTAACCCTGGTCCACTTTCTCTTTTCCGGCACAGGCTTCTTTTCCATTAACGACACGCTCGCTGGTCCCGATTTAATTTGTTTTTACGACTGCTGACAGCAAGAATTATGCCAGAGGGAAGTTAGCCTCGCCGACTCCGTAACTTACCGGAGTTTGAAGCCTAATTTCGACGATAAATGCAGGCTAAAGTGGATTGTGCTCTGGCAGGAGGTGACATATTGTCGGAAACGGAACTATTTTTGGCCGGCAAGTGCCCGGCAAGCCCCGCCCTATGGGCGGGGAGCTTCACAAACCAAAAAACGACCTTCCTGTCGGTTTTGGGTCGCAATCGCTAGCGGGAAGGAATAAGGGGGGACACTTATTCATTGAAAACCGAAACGAGTTCAAGTATGATTATTTGAATTAAGAAAAGAGGCGTATCGTGAAAGAGGAGGCGAGCCAGACTGGGGTGATTGACCCTTACCATTGGAACAGACTCTCTGCACTCCATCCCACGGATGTTTGCAATCGAACCGAGGCCATCTATCACCCTACCCGGGAAGGCTTTTTACTGCCCATCTATAATCTTCGGTACCTCATCCTCCCAAAGGAAAAAAAGATTCTGCGTGTGGAATGGAATGATAAACCCGTTGAGGAGGCACTCCGTCCTTACTTCTATCTGATGGTCCTTGTTTATCTCACAGAAGCCAAAGATATCAAACCCGCACACACCTGGATCAGTGAAAAAGATCTGAAAGGAGGATCCACCTTTTTTCGGGGTCCTCACCGCCTTGAGGTCGAGGAGTTGATCAGCCTTTCGGGCAAGGATGCAGAGGCTTTTCTTAAAACGGGTAAAAGGCTGGGGGGGAGCGAAATCCTTTATGGCGATAAGGGATTCGCCTTAGAGGTGTTTCCAAAAGTCCCTCTTGCCTATATTCTATGGAAAGGAGATGCGGAATTCCCCGCAAAGATCAGTGTCCTGTTCGACGCCACGATCGAGTCCCACCTCCCATTAGATATCATATGGTGCATGGTGGCCGAGACGAGCCGCCGTCTCGCAGAACACTTTCTTCCCTGAGTGACCAACGCATGGAACGCAAGTCTTGCCGGAGTTTGCCTGCCATCGCCATCCGGGAGGACTTTATTGATAAGCGTCAAGTTTTCATCAAACATCATTGGAGGAGGAAACTGGCTTATGAGAACGGTGAGGCTATCGGTATTGACATTCATGGTTCTTACTCTGGCAATGTCCTGGGTAGGTTGTTCAAAACCGCCTGAAGCGGAAAAAGAGGCTGCAAAGAAGGCCATGGAGGACGCCATCTCCGCTGGCGCAGAGAAATATGCCACGGCGGATCTGGAAGCTGCCAAGAAGTTATGGGAAACCGCGGATTCTCAGATGAAAGAGAAGAAATACAAGGAAGCGAAGCAGACCTATCTTGATGCCAAGGCGGCTTTCGAGAAAGCAACCGCTGCCGTTGAGGCTGGCAAGAAGGCCGCTGCCGATCAGGCGAAGACGACCCTGAACGCCCTCGAAGAGGAATGGAAAAAATTAAACGCCACTGCGAAGAAAATGGAGAAGAAACTCAAGGAGAAGAGGCAGGCATGGAAGGCTGATGTCAAGACGATTAACGACGGCTTGGCGAGGACAAAAGAGAAGATCGCCTCGGCCCCTGACGAAGCCAAGGCCGAACTGGAGGAGCTGAAAACCATGATGGACAAATGGAAGAATGCCTTCAAGGAAATGGCCAAGGCTCCGGCAAAACCCAAGGCAACCAAAAAGAAGAGAGCGTAGCAGGGGCGTTTTTAGCACGGAGGGCACCCCTGCGTATCTTGAAAATAACTCAGGCCTGATCCTTCAACAATATTCCGGAATCACCGAATGGAGTCGCGGTGCCACCCAATGCTTCAATATTTCAGGGGGGTCCATTTCCGCCTTCCTGTCACCCGGAATTCCCCTCATCTTTTCTTATTCGACCCTGGCGTAGGCATGGCTGAGGACGACCCCGCGGTCCGTGCGGCACTGGATTAAGTAACGCCCATCCTTATTCCTCCATCCTTCTGTCACGAGGGTGTCTCCCGGAAAAACCACTCCGGACAGACGGGCCTTGAACTCCTTGAATCGCTCCACCTCTCCCTGACAGGCGTTGTATAAAATAGCTCTCACGGCGTGGCCGTAGGTGCAAAGGCCGTGGAGGATCGGGCGTGGAAAACCGCCCATCTTCGCAAAATCGGGGTCGACGTGCAGAGGATTGAGGTCGCCGCAGAGGCGATACAGGGCGGCCTGGTTTCCTGGAATAAAGTAGGATACCGTAAAATCCGGCCGGGCCCCCTTGGGAGGTTCAAGCGCCTCGGATTTGGGGCCCGGGTCTCCGTCGAACCCTCCCTCGCCCACGTAGAAAATGCCAGCCTCAGCCTCGGCCAGGAGCTCACCTTTCTCTGTCATGACCTTCATCCGCCAGACGAATAGTGCCCCTTTGCCCTTGTCATAGACATCGGTAATCCCTCCTTCGACGAGGGTCTTCCCTTCGGGTGGAATCGGACGATAGAGCTTGATTCCCTGCTCCCCGTGAATGAATCTGGAAAAGTCCACATGCTTCATCTCTTTGAAGAGTTCCTTGAACAGAGGGCTCCCCATCACGACGCTGAAGCTGGGAAAAACCCTCAGCCCCCCCTTGACGTTTTCGTAGATAAACGGAAGTTCCTCTGCCTGGGCACCGATCCCCAAGGCATAGAGGACCGTATCCTTCCACGTATATTCGAAGGAGCGAGGGCCGTATTTCTTGCCAATCACGTTAAAATCAATCATGCGTATCTCCTTTCTTCTGACTCCTGATAATCTTTTTAAAACTCCAGCCCAGGGGAGCGACGGTTCTAACGTTGAAGGAATGGGCTGGAGACGGGAAAAGGGGCGAGTCAATGCGCCTGGGGTCTCAAAGGGTGTCTAAAAGATATCTCCGATTTTACTCTTGATCACATCATGAACTTTCAGAAAGAGATCAAACCATACCTTGTCACTCGTTCCAATAATCTCTGCGCCGATGAGGTAGTCGCCTCCCGGCTCGTCTTCAATACAATATTTGATCCTTCCGGTGAACGGGATTTCTCTTGTAATCGATTTGGGCGCCGAGATCGAGCACTCGATCGGGGAACCGACCGTGAATCGGTAACGACTTTTTATGCTGATTCCTCTGGAGCTAAAATTAAAGAGTTCGACATCGACCGCATCACCGGAAACTCTCTTGACTTTGAACAGAACGTACTTCCTGTATAGTTCGGGCAATACATATCTTTCTTCCTTCCGCCTTTCGCTCACGGATCAACCTGCATGCAATGTGACCCTATCCCTTCACCTCTCCGTCCGTATTCTAAAGGATGATCCCCGATCTTATTTCTCCAATTGAGTTAGTTTGCTCCCCGATCGGGTCACATAAATGTGCGAGAACTCCGAATCTTGGGTCGCACCGTGCCAGTGTTTCTCGCCCGCAGGAATCATAACAACATCTCCTGTGGTGATTACTTTCTCTTCCTTCTCTGTGGCAATCATCCCTTTCCCGGAAGTGACCACCAGGATTTGTTCGCTGTCGTGTGCATGAAATTTGTTGCGAACTCCCTTTCCGAAATTTACCACATTGACCTCGAACTCTTTACTGTCGGGCAAAAGAGTCTGTCCCGTCACATCCGGGCCTGTAAAAATGGGGTTTTTGAACGGTTCCTTTTTCACTTCACTGATTTTGACGACCCTCATCTTATCCTCCTCAGACGCTGTCGAAATACGATAAGAGCTCGCTTTGGGTTAAGTTGAATATACGAGAAACGAAGGTGTATGTCAAAAAAAAGACCGCCCGAAGCTCCCCGCCCGTAGGACGGGGCTTCCCGGGAAGGAAATATCTTTTTGATGGTGCCCCTTAACCCCGTCTATATCACTTTGGCGGGGCGGTGCACCTGCCGGTCAAACCTGTATCTTAGCCCCTGACCTCAGCTCTTCTTCCTTCATCCCGTAGAGGGCGTCGAGCAGGGCAATCTGAAAGCTGCCAGGACCAGAAGCCTTGGCAGCGGCCTTTTCGCCTGCTAAGCCAAAATAGGACAGGCCCGTGGTGGCTGCCTCCAAATGATCGGGGCAGATCGCCAGGAAGGCACCTATCATCACCGTGGCGGCACAGCCTGTTCCCGTGACATGACTCATCATCTCGTGCCCGTTCATCACACGGCAGACCCGCCTACCGTCAGTGATCAGATCCACCGCACCGGTGACGGCGAGCGTCGTCTCGAGCTCTTTGGCGAGTCCAATCACCGCCTCTGTCGCCTGATCCACGGTGTGGACGGAATCCACCCCCTTGGTGCGAGTGCCTGATTTTTCTCCGGCCAGAGACAGGATCTCCGAGGCATTTCCTCGAATCACCTGGATCGAAACCTCTTCGATGAGCCGAGCGGCGGAATCGGTCCGCAGCCGGGTGGCCCCCGCGCCCACGGGATCGAGAATCACCGGCACATGGAGCGCATTCGCCCGTTTCGCCGCCTTTCGCATCGCCTCGACCCAGGAAGGGCTTAGGGTGCCGATATTCAGCACCAATGCCCCTGCCAAAGAGACCATCTCCTCTACCTCCTCTGCCGCATGGGCCATGACCGGAGAGGCCCCGCACGCAAGGAGGGCATTCGCGGTAAAGTTCATGACGACGTAATTCGTAATGTTGTGGACGAGAGGTCTTTTTTCACGAACTCGTCTCAAGTTCTCCGCAGCCTTCTGAGCCATGTCTTGGTCGAACATCCTCTTTTTCCCCTTCTGATTTTTATTGAACTACGGAACCTTGAGGAGCACACTCGGGATTTTCAAGTTTCAGGGTCTTTTGCAAGTCGGAAATGATCCCAGCCTGAAGGTTTGATCGGACGTCGATCGCCTTCAGGGAGGACCAGGGTGATCTCCCGAGCCTCCTCTGTCATCTTCCCCACCTCCGCCACTGGAACAGAGCAGCACCGGTCCGCGATGGAGCGGAGGAGGACCACGTCCTGCGGCCGGCAGGTGATCACCAGTTCGTAATCATCACTCTCACCCAGGAAGAAGTCATACGGGTCTCGTCGGAGCGTGAGAGCGGCCTCGCGGAGCGCTTCACTCACGGGCAGTTTCTCTTGAAACAATTCAGCCCCCACCCCACTCTCTTCGGAGATATGTCCCAGATCCCCCAGGAACCCGTCGCTCGTGTCGATCATGGCTGTTGCGCAGCCTGTTTTCGCAATTGCTTCCCCAAGCTGAGCCCTGTGGGAAGGGGTGTTATAAATCTTGACTAACGGATGCCCCAATATTTTTGAGTCATCCGGTGAACGGAGCAAAAGTTGAAGCCCGGCGGCCGCCTGGCCTGGATATCCGGTAACTAGGATAACATCTCCCGGCCTTGCCCCGGAACGGCGCACTGCCTTTCCCTGCTCCACCTCCCCGACCAGAGTGATATCGATGAACATTCCGTTCCCCGATGTGGTGAGGTTGCCTCCGATGATGGACGCACTCAGAGGGTTCAGTTCGACAAGAAACCCGCGGTACATCTCTTCCACATCCCGGACAAACATCTCTGGCTTCAATCCAAGTGAGACAAGAGCATACAGGGGTCTTCCTCCCATAGCCCCGATGTCGCTGATGTTGAGCGTCATCGCACGGCGGCCTAAATCATAGGGACGAATCTTTCCCGGCAAGTAGTGACGTCCTTCGACCATGCAATCGCACGTGACCAAAATTTCATATCCGGACCGCGGGAGAAAGGAGGCCGTATCGTCGCCGATCCCAAGGGTGACCCGTTCGGAGCAAACACCCTCCTTATCCGTGAGGCTGCTGATTCTCCGGATGAGGCCGAACTCGCCGATATCGCTTACCCTCTCAGGCATATCGCTCACCCCCCAGCAAACGTCGAAGGCATTTGGCCGCCTCCAAGGGGTCCTTCTGACAGCAGACAGCAGAGATCACAGCAATACCATGTACCCCTGCCTGGATAACCTGTGGTGTATTGTCCCTTGTGAGGCCACCGATCGCAATGATGGGCAAACGGATTTCCTCCACGACCTGTTTCAGCAGGCCCAGCCCTCCTGCCGGGCCCGCATCTTCCTTGGAGGTTGTGAAGTAAACAGGGCCGAAACCGATATAGTCCGCGCCTTCCAAAAGACACTTTCGAGCCTCTTCCATGTTACCTGCGGACCCACCGATGATGGCTTCTTCGCCCAGGAGTTTTCTGGCAACGGGGATGGGGAAATCATCCTGCCCCAGATGAACACCGTCTGCATGAGAAGCGATGGCCACATCCACACGATCGTTTACAATAAACGCCGCGCCGGCTCTTTTGCATAAGGCTCGTATCTGCTCGGCAATACGGATCATCTGCCTTGTCTCCCCGGCCTTCTCACGAAACTGAATCGTATCCGCCCCGCCGGCAATGGCGAGCTCGGCAAGCTCCAGATGGGAGAATTGAGTCTGAAGGCAAGAATCCGTCAGCACGTGGAACCTTCCAATCTTCTTCACGCCTATCTCCTCATCTCTTCCTTTCTTGCTGCAGTTCTTCAGAGAACCGTTCTTCGAGAAACTGGTAGATCTTTACACCGATTTCAAGTCCGAGCTCGATGAACTCCGGTCCATAGACCTTCCCCGTCTCCGTGCGGAAGGTTCCTTTAATCTTAGAGATTCCTTCCATTCCCTTCGGAAACCTGCGAATTAGTGGAACCATGCGAGCCCCCGAGGAGCGGAGCATCTGCCAAAGGGTATGGGTAAAATTGTCTGGGCCCCAGCGGAATTTATCGGCATCGTAGAGGGCATCGCTGATCATCTGGCCCACCGGCGAGTAAACTCTGTCTGGCTCGACGAAGGCTTCGTGGTTGGCAATGGCCTGTACGACATATTCTCCTTTTTCAGGGAAGATGGAAAATTCCTGTAACATTGTCAAAGCTGCGGAGGCGCTCGCCCTGGCGTGCTCTTTTTCGCTACGCCTCAGGTCATGCAGGAGGCCGGCGATCTGGGCCAGGAGGCAAGCCTCCCGCCTCAAAGACTCCTCCAGCAAAAGTCTTCCCCCTTCGATGTAAGCGAGGGCCCCGGCTTCCAAGGCCACCTTTTCGGAGTGATCTCTCCCATGGCCGAGGTCATCGTTCAGTTCTTTGAGGACGACGGTACGGCATCTCATGACCTGCGGGTCTTCATTGAAAAGGGAGCGAGACAGGTTAAGAGGCTCTCGGCAGCACTCATAAAAGCTGGGTTGAGGAAACGAAGCGGCAATGTCCTCAGAGGCAGCAATCATCTCTTCATAAATATCTTTCATTAACCTTCCCCAGGATCGACCCCCCTGATCCCTACCTTACCCCCCTCTAGACTGTATCGCAATTATAGAAACCGGTTCCAAACAAGACTGCCTCTTCCGTCAACGCCGCGATTGCGGTACAGCTTCATCGGCGAGGGAGGAAGGGGAAACAGGTTGTCCCGTATTTAAGGCTTCTTGATCAGAAGATACAGTTCTCCCTCCTGTCGCAGATGGCCTGCGGTCAACTCAGCGTAGGGGCCGCTTCCCCAAAAGATATCCGCCCTGCCCGCCCCCTTGATCGCCCCACCGGTGTCCTGGTTTACGACAAAACGGGAGAACTTGGTCCAGCCGACGATCTCTCCCTGATCGTTGATAGAGGGTTTCTGGCATACAATGAACCCGAGTGCACCCTTGGGAAAAATCCCGGAATCTAAAGCAATTGATCTTCCGGGGGTCAGGAGCACGCCGATATTGCCTAAGGGGCCATTCTCCACCTGCTGAAAGAACACATACGAAGGGTTGTAATTCAGAACTTCGTCGAGGGCCTCCGGGTTTTCGGTCAAGTACTTCCTCATGGCTTGCATGGACATTTCTTCCCGCGTCAGAAACCCCTTCTCGATCATGTACCGCCCGATGCTCCGGTAAGGTCGGCCGTTGGATGTCTGGTAGTGAACCAGGAGCTCCTTTCCGCCGGGGAGACTCAGCCTGCCCGATCCCTGGATGTGGAGAAAAGTCACATCCAAAGGGTCTTTCAGCCACACCACCTCAAGCCCCCTCCCCGCCAACACCCCCTCCGCCTCGATCCGGCGCCGGGAGTAATAAGGAAGGACCTTGTTGCCCTCGATTCTCGCGATGATGTTCTCTTCCCTGAACTTCTCATTGAAGAGCGACAGATCGATTCTTATCAGATCGCCGGGCGTCCGGTACAGCGGATACCTGAAGACTTCGTCAGGAGCCAGGCTCCCCTCATAAATGGGCTCATAATACCCTGTAAAAAGAACCCGCCTGTCTCCGGCCTGACCTGTAGCCCGGTAAATTCGAAACTTCCTCCTGATCTCTCGACTCAGATCGTCCGGATCGAGCCCTTTGGAAAGGAGATCCAAAAAAGCCTCCTGGCTTTCACGCACCTGCCTGCTTGTAAAATCGTTTGGCCCGTAGTGGAATACTGTTTCAGGGCTGAGGCGATCCAGGTATTCAACGCTTCTTCCGACAGCCAGGGTCAGGGAGTCACGATCCATGTCATCGCGAAACTCCGGAGAAAAGAGACGGACCTGTCTGAGTGCTTCCCCTGGCCGCTGCGCTTCTTTTTTCAGTACAGGATAGCAACCGGCAGCCATCGCCACAGTCAGAAGAACAACGGTGGCGAGAAAAAACCTTCTAACACCTTTGTCCGTCATTGAGAATCCTGCCTCGGTCCTTAACCTTTCCCAGGCTACATTTTTAGTTTGCTTTCCAGCTCCTGAACTAGTCGTTCGAGCTCTTCCCGTTCTTCTGGGGTTAGTTTATCCTCAGATAGACGTTTCTTTAAGGCAAGCAGTTGCTGTTGGTGACGATATTCTTCACAAGATGAAGCCATCTTTAGAACCTTTACGATAAACGAAGTATAAACTTCGCATTCTGAAATCTCAAATGTACAAATTATCCTTCATCCTCAGATTAACCTGACAGCCGTCTTAAGCGGATACGGGCGGACGGCGGCTTGCCCATGGCCGGGCAGACTCAAGTTGTGCTGCCAGGCGAAAAAGGGTTGCTTCGTCCCCAAACCGCCCTACAAAGTGGACGCCCACAGGAAGTCCCTGGGCATTCCAGTAGAGGGGCACGGACATGGCCGGCTGGCCGGTGGCATTGCAGATCGGTGTGAAGGGAACGAAGGCCTCGGCTCGCCGGAGACCTTGCAAAGGGTTCTCAGGAGGAGAATCGAAAGTTCCCAGAGGCACCGGAGGCTCACCGAGCGTGGGAGTGAGCAAGACATCATACTTGAGAAAAAATCGGGCAATGTCTCGGGCCACCCTCTGAAGCAAAGTCAGGGCAAGCAGATAGGAGGATGCGCTCTGCCGGCGTCCCATCTCATACAAAGCCCAGGTAAGCGGTTCAAATTTATCCTGAGTGGGAGTCTGCCCCATTGCAAGCCCTAGGCCGTCAATTGTCCACGCACACCCTGCCGACCATAAAGTCATAAAGCTCTTGGTCACCAACTCCCCGTTTATCTGCGGAGCTGTCTCGACTACTTCATGTCCCAGGTCCGCACATAGTGAGGCCGCATCTCGCACTGCGCTGATGCAATCTGTGTGCAACTTAACACCTCCTGCCGTTGCGGTAGTGAAGGCGATGCGCAGCTTGCCCGGGTCAGCTCCCACTTCTTCAAGGAACGGCCGTGCCGGCGGTGGCGCCCAGTAAGGGTCCCCCACATCAGGGCCTGCCGTAGCATCGAGAAGGGCAGCGCTATCCCGGACAGAGCGGGTGACGGCGTGATCGATTGCTAATCCGCTGAATATGTCGCCAAAATCAGGCCCGAGAGGATTGCGTGCCCGAGTGGGCTTGAGACCGAAGAGCCCGCAGCACGACGCGGGGATGCGGATGGACCCGCCACCATCGTTGCCATGAGCCATCGGAACTAAACGGGCAGCAACAGCAACCGCTGAGCCCCCACTGGAGCCTCCTGGAGTCCGATTTGTATCCCAGGGGTTATGACTGGGGCCAAATAGACGGGGCTCGGTGGTTGGAAGGATCCCCAGTTCCGGCGTGTTTGTCTTCCCCACGATGATCAAACCGGACCGTTTCAGCCGGGCCACGAGTTCGCTATCATGGTCGGGTGCGAAGTTACGCAGAAAGGCAGAACCCATGGTCATTCGTACTCCAGCAAAAGGCGCCCCCAGATCTTTCAGTAGAAAGGGTATGCCGGTAAAGACTCCATCGGTGAGTTTGCCGGCGGCCGCCTCGCGAGCCTGTTCAAACATCGGCGTCACCACCGCGTTGAGAGTAGGGTTCAGGCGCTCGATCCGCTCGATCGCAGCCTCTACGAGCTCGATCGCCTTGACCTGCTTTTGCCGTACCAAACCAGCGAGGGCAGTCGCATCGAGCGAGGCGAATTCATCGGCTTTTGCCATAGATGTTCCTCCTTTCCATGAAGGGGAGAGGCCAGACATAAAGCACGCTCTTTTCTAAGATAGAAGGAAGAAAGATGTTTTGCAAGAAGAAAGAGTTGTACTTAGACGGCGAGACCCAGCTAAAAAATGTCTCCCATTCTCTCTTTTATAAAATTGTGGACTTCTGAAATAATCTCAAAACCCGGCCGATCGCTGGTCTCAACAATCTCTGCCCCCATCACATAGTCTCCCTCCGACTCATCCTGGATACAATACTTAATCTTCCCGACAAACGGAATTTCCTTTGTAATGGATTTAGGCGCGGAGATGAGGCATTCAATGGCGGAATCAATCGATAGTTCATATGAACTTTTCATCCGGATACCTTTAGGACTAAAGTCAAGGAGTTCCACGGGTTCAAATTCACCGGAAGCGTTCCTGACTTTCAAGAGAATATACTTCCGGTATATTTCCGGCACAACATGTCTTTCTCCCTTGCGTCTCTCCAACATTGATCAACCTGTTTCCTACATCCCCCCATCCCCCCTTTACCAAAGGGGGGTTTAGGGGGATTACCGATTCTCATTATTTCTTATACTTCTCGATCATCCATGGCGGTAGCTTTATGGGGACGATACCCTTGTAAGTAACCTCGGGTGACTCCGGGGTCATCTTCCACTTGTATGGCCAGACACCCATTATCTTCCCATCCTGCCATTGAACAGCAATACCGGTCAGGAACTCAGGTCCAAAGGTCAGGTCATGGAGAGATTTTCCTTCGGCAGTTTTAGTATATTTTACTGTGCCGGATGGAACCTTGTACACACGCTCCTCCAGGATGGACACCAGCTTGTCGGAATCGAGCGTCCCAGCCTTCTCAATGACCGGTTTAAGCCCGTACACAATTGCGGTGTAAGTGTCCGCGGTGTAAGTAGGCACCTCGCCGAATCTTTTTATGTAGCCATCCACAAATGGCTTCGTGAGTTCATTGTACTCAACCCCGCCGGCATAGGTATCGGAGGTCATCACATAGTTGCCCATCCCTTGAGTTGCCTGCCAGAAGCCCTCCTTCTGGGCCTCGACATTGATGCCGACCTGAAAGGCCGGGATCTTGAGTTCACCTGCTTGCCTGGCAAATGGAATCCCCACCGAGGAGGAAAAGATCTCGAAAATGATATGGGCTTCTGAACGTTGGATGGCCGACAGTTCGGCCGTGACATCCGTGGCGATCGGAGAGGGTCTCCAAATACCTGCCACCTCCATACCCATCTTCGGGATGGTGGCCTCCGACGCTGGGACCATCGGATCCGCCCACATGGCCTTTTCCATGACGATAGCGACCTTTACTTTGGGTATGTTCAAGGATTGTTTCATTACGGCTC
Source organism: Thermodesulfobacteriota bacterium (assembly GCA_035625415.1). Lineage (GTDB taxonomy): Bacteria > Desulfobacterota > BSN033 > BSN033 > UBA1163 > UBA1163. Next base: position 33,975 of record DASPPQ010000174.1, on the reverse strand, counting down.
CAACAGTGCCCAAATGGATGAACGCTGCTCTGACAAGGGCTGTAGAATTGTAAGGGGAGCCCCGGAACCAATACTTGTATGTGTTGTAGTTCTTGGCCACCCGGTCGCAGAGCTCATTATGAGCAGCTCCAACGCCGATAAAGATCTTTTTGTGGTCCATGGCAATGTCCTGCATGGCCAGTACAGCCTCACTCCGAAAACCACCAAGAACGAAATCCACTTTGTCCTGGGTCATTAAACGCTCCATGGCGTTAGTGGCATCCGTAACGTTCAGGAATTCGTTCGAATCTGATTGAATAAGCCTAATTTTCATCTTTTTGTTGCCAACCTGTATGCCCCCCTTGGCGTTGATCTCTTCGGCGGCCATGGTCGCCCCGTTCCACTGACCGATGCCCTGCACAAATTTCATCGGGCCGATCACACCGATCTTAATCTCCTGCCCAAAAGCAACTGCCCAGGGCGACAATGCAAATAAGAAGACAATGACGAAAATGATCATTCCTTTGCCCAACCTATTCATTTATACCTCCTCCTTTCTTTTTTCTAATGTATCCCCGCAGTGCAAATACCGATCTTCAACCCCCAATTATTTGTCATCCCCCCTTTCCTCTCTCCATTCTCCCGAATACTTCACGTAAGGTTGGGGATGCCGCCCGGCAACACAGATTTGAATTCTGTCACTTATGGTGCCCGCCTCCGGCAAAAGGAGAACCCAACCTTCGGTAGAAAAGCTCGCCTACGGCTGGTGGCTCAGTCTTCGGCTTGTAAACATAGTGTGAATTTACTGCTGTAAAGCGTTTTCTCTCATTCGCGGGTAGCAACGGGAGCTACAAAAACCTGATTCCTTATAGCACCTATGACGGACTACTCTATCAGAAAAAGAACTTGCTGGCAAGTTTATAATAGCATTTGGTAAGCATCTCATTTTCTGTGACAACTATGAGGTGCCCCCCTCATGCTCCCCTCTCTCCCGGGGGGAGAGGGGAATTCAGGCATTTGACGAAAGGAGTCTAACATAGCATGATTCAAATAGTTTGATATCATCTTCGCCATCCTGACTCATAAATTTCCGAAGAGAGGATACCTATGCCATGCAACAGAAGGCGGACCCACCCGTGGTGATCAAGGAGGATTGTGTTGCCTGCCAACGATGCGTTGCGACCTGTCCGAGTTTTGTCCTGGAGATGCTTGAGGCTAAGGCCGCAGTGGTCAGGGGTGATTGGTGCATTGGCTGCCAGCACTGTGGAGCGGTATGCCCGACGGCGGCCATTCGTCATGATGGAAGCGTTTTGGATAGCCATCCGAGCAAAGGGGAGGCTCCCGCAACGCCTCCTGAGATTTTGGAGCTCCTCCTATGCGAAAGGCGCTCGGTCCGGCTCTACACCGGCGACCCCGTCCCGTCCTTCAACTGCTCGGTAGCCCTCTACAACTGTCCTTTGATGGCCCACACCCTGGGGCCTGGGTGTTGCTTCAACGGCTTTCTGATAAACGCATTAAACCATTCCTCCACGATTAAACATTGGCTGGGTATTCGGGGGGGATCATAAATGTTACGCGGCGATGACCCTTGGCTTTGACCCTTGGCTTTCCAGACGTGAGATACTTACGCCTTGTTCACCGCAATCCTGCCAAGGTGGGTTAAACCGGGACGTCCGTTCTTCAAGCAAAGCGTCTTTTCCTCACGCTATGCGTTCGTACAAATATACGCGTAGGCGCATCTGCCGCAATAGTTCTTTGGATCGATCGTGGGCAGGAAAGGTTGATCCGGATTGATGATTTCCTTCAGGAGATCGAAAATGACCTTAGTCAGATTCCCGAAATGCTCCTTGAACTCGGCTTCGTCCTTGAAAAGCGGAACTTCAATGTCAGCGTCAAGCCTCGTCCTCCCGAGGAGTAAGAATAGACAATCGATGGTTTCCGGCTTTTCTCCTGTCAGATGAGAATAGACCATGAGATAAAACGGGAGCTGCAGGGTGGGGATGGCCTTGCTCCAGGAATTTCTGTCTTCGAGGTCGAGCTGATCGCTACGGATGGTGAGGTAATTTTTGTTGGCCGAAGTCTTGTAATCGATAATCGTCGTCCTCTCTCCCCTCTTCTCGACCCTGTCGAGCCGTGCGCCGAGTTTGAGGGAGTCCTTCTTCACATCGATTCTTTGCTCAAGGGCTATGATTTTTGTTTGACATTCTTTGAGCTTCGGCACCTGGTAATTCCTGATGAAAGCCTTCAAATGGTTCTCCACCTGGCTCCGGAACAGATAGAGTTCGCCCGTGGGATCTTGACCGTACTGCTCTTCAAAACGCATACGAATGACCCTCTGGAATTCTTTAAGATTTATCTCCTTCTCCGTCAGGACAGATCCTGTCTTTTCTTTGAAGTAATCGCAGAGGACCGAGTGGACAAAGGACCCGATCTCCTCCTTCTCGAATTCTTCCGAAAAGACCTCTCTCTCCCGCAGGCCCAGAACATACTCATAATAGAACTGAAGGGGGCAATGGAGGTACGAGTTTAAAGAAGTGGCGCTAAAAGGATGTTCCTTCAAGAATCGGACCACCGCCGCGGTCTTGTCGATGGGACGAGGTTTCTCCTCTCTCAGGCTGACGGCGTACTGGATGGTCTTCACATATCTCTTATCATCCCTTTCTCCTTCTCTCTTCTGCCGTTCCCAGAGAAATTTCTCGAGGAACCTGCTCTTCTCCTTCTGATCATTTTCGACGTAAAAGAGATGGCACTGTTTGGCTCCCCGGATAAGCGTATCGAAGGTGTAGAACATGATTTCTTCCCGCTCCAGGTAGGTGGGAAGCCCTAAGACCCGTCTGGCCTGGAACGGCAAAAAGGAATCTTCCCTTGCCGTATCCGGGAGAACGCCTTCGTTCGCGTCGAGAAAGAGGATGTTCTCAAACTTTAGATTCCTGGTCTCTAGAAATCCGAGGACCTGCACCCCTTTCAGAGGCGTTCCTGCAAAAGGCGTATAAGAGGTCGCCATATATTTCTTAAGAAGGGTGAAGTAGCTTCCGACCTCCTGAAACTGGACCTCTTTCATCAGGGACTTGGAAAGGATGTCGAGGTGAACAATGAACGATTCCGAGTATGGGTGGAAAAAAGGGTGGAGACGAGCCGTGCTGTTCCGATAGATGTATTCGACCACCTCTTTCAGCCTTCCGGCAAAATCCCCCACGTCTTTAAAGGAAAGCACCTTTCTGATGGTATGGGCATGGATCGCCTCCAGGTGCTCTCTCATCATCCCAAGCGTCATGCCGGGCTCGACGCTCAACACCCTGTCTTCGATGGAATGGAGGATGGCCTCATCATTCTCCAGCTCTGACAGGGACAAGAACTTTCTGGTTCGCTTTTCCGTGAGGGTCTCTTCGATCGCATGGAAAAGAATCCTGGTGATGTCTGCCCTCCCCTCGAAATAGATGTTCTTCGTGTAAGGGTGGAGAATGAACTCCAGGTAAAAGGGAATATAGAGACGATCCCCGTCCATGCTGGTCACCACTTTCATGAGGTTATTGAAAAAACCGAAGAGGGGAGTCCTCTGGAGAGGGTAGCCGAGGGAGATGTTATAATTGTCGGAGTGGAGGAGGCTCAAGGCCTGATGGAAAAGAGGAAACAGGGTTTCGGAAGAGGGAAGGACGATGACCGTGTTTTGGTCTATCCGTTCCTTTTGATCCATCTTGCTCTTGAGGACGGCACTCACACCAAGAACCTGGCCGTGCGAATCCGGACTCTTATAACAATGGATCTCAGGCTCGGTGGTTGCGACCCCCCTCTGGGCCGGTATTCCTAGGTCGGATAGCTTCTTCCTGATCCCCTCTCCTTCCTGAAAAATGAAAGAGGCGATTTCCCTTTCCATCAGGGACCTCAAGATCTTTTTCTCCGATTCCGTAAGAGCAAAAAAACCCGCGAGGATTACCCTCTTGAAACGACCGAGATGGATACGGCCGATATTCTCCGAAACAGCCCGGTACCTCGACGACCTCGTAGACAAACGACTTTCCTCTATCCTCTTGTAAAACATTTCGTAAAAATAGGAGAGAGATTGGAGCCTTCTCGTTGTCGGTTCGGGGATGTTCTCCCCGGCGATGCTGTCGATCTCTTTTACCTTTTTTGAAGGCACCCTTTCGATATAAAGCTCTTCGAGGTCGTTGTAGAGCTTCATCCCAACCGAAAAGAAAGTGTCGGGAGCGAGAAAGCTCTTCCTCCCCAAGTGCTCGGGCGCGACGACATGGATGCCGTAGAGGATGGATATCGCATCGATGGCTTCGATCTTCCTTCCTCCGAGCTTCAGCGATTCATCATGGACATGGTCGACAAATTCATCCATGGAGAGAAGGGTGGGTGGTATGAAACTCGACTTCTCTCTCTCGGCCAAAACTCTCCTGAGAAAGTGTGAAGGCCTTTTCCCGGGAAAGACCACGAGGCTCGAAGAATAGTCCTTCTCGGTGCCGGTCAAATGATCCGCCACTTTCTCGACCAGGTTCTCCGATGCCGGAATCACGAGGACGTTCATTCGACCTTCCTTATCTCTTTCAAGTCCACGTAAGCAATGACTCCTTCGACATGCTTATCGGGATAGATCTCTTTCAAGATCCGCATATAATTTTTGATCTGGAGAATATATTCCTTTTCAGCCTCTTTGTCGGTTCCTGTTTTATAATCGATCACGAATATCCGATCGTCTTCGAAGATCACCCGGTCCATTCTGAAGAGATTTCCTCGGAGGTCCGAAAAGTCCTGCTCTTTTTTCACGACCCCGGACGGCATCGCTCGAAAATAGGGGGCAATCTCTTCATGGGCAAGGAATTCAAGAAGATTTCTCTTCATGGCTTCCACGGGATAGTCGGTCATAAACTCATCATTCACCCGTTCGATAATCCGCTCAAGCTCCGGCCCGATATCTTCCAGGCCGTCGACAAAATAGAGAACTCTGTGAACAAACTCACCTTTCCGCCTCTCCTCTATGTTTAGCTCCTCGACAGCTTCAAAAGGTAATTTGATCGGATCAGGGGGATGATAAAGCACCATTCTTTCCTGAGCCGTTTCAGGAGAACGGGGTCGTGGAACAGCCTTCCGTCCAGTTTGAGAATCCATCTCTTTCAGGAGATCTATCGGAAATTGATCTCTCCTTCCCTGAACCCCGACGATATAAAGCTCATCCTCCGCCCGCGTAAAACCGACATAGAGGGTGTTCAGCTTGTTCACCAGATCCTTAAGTCTTTCCTCTTCGTACTTTTCCTGAAGAAAGGTGCTTGCCTTCATAATCTGTTGGTTGATCTTCAACAAACGGACCCCATCCGTCTCCTCGTCAAGAATATACTTGAAACCCCTGGGCGCCTCCTCATACAGGAGAATAATGGCCACCGGGAATCCGAGCCCCTTCGCCTTGTGGAGCGTCATCACCCTTACCGCATTGATTCCTGCGGGGACATCCACGGTCCAATCCGATTCCCCGGCTTCTTCGCCCGAGGCGTATTTGAGGAACTCGCCGGGGTTGTTTCTGCCTTGTCCCTCGAAATTTTTTATCACCTCCAGGATTTTGACGAGAGTCGCCTCTTCTTCCCTGAAGTGATCGAAAACTCTGTAAATGCGGTACGCCTCGCTCACCAGGTCATAGAGGGGTAAATATCCTGTCGACTTGAAGAGAGCTTCGAAATAGGTCTCCCAAAGATGGGGGAATTCCTCACGAAAGACTTTATAGAGAGGGGGCTTCTTCCGATTCCTAAACAGAAATTCATGGACGACCCTTAATTCGAGGACTTTTTCACCTTTTTCGAAAGCTTTTCTGAAGATGTCCCCGAGAATAAAGCCAGCGAAGGAAAGATCATCGGGCGGAGAATCGAGGAAGGTGAGTAAGGCCACCACTTCAGCCGTGAGCTTCCTCGTTCGGATGTCAAGGCTGCTGTACGAAACGAAGGGGACGGCCACCTCGTTCAGCCACGTCGTGATGTTGACCACGTCCTCATTCCGGTAGGCGAGGATAGCGATATCCGACCAGGAATATCCCCTTTCAATCAACGCCTTGATCAAATCCTGAATCTCATTTTTCTCCGGGAGCTCACCCTCCTTCTTTTCGCATCGAATGACCTCCACGTACCCTGAATCTCTGTGGCCCTTCTCGACCCTCTGTTCATAATCCATGAGCCCGCTCCTCCTGGCAGGCTCCCGGTATTGCTCATCAAGGGCGATCAGCTTCCTGAAGAAGGTCTTGCTGAAATCGATCACTCTCTCGAGGCTGCGGTAATTGACCTCCAACTCCTTGACGTGATGGTGGGCGGAAGAAAAGGGACTGCTGGATTCGAGTCCCTTCATAATCCCGTAGTCGGCATTCCTGAAACCATAGATCGCCTGTTTGGTATCACCCACGGCTAGAAGGCTTCCGCCCTGGGAAAGAGAGTTCTCGATCAGGGGAAAGAGATTGGCCCACTGGATGGGAGACGTGTCCTGGAATTCGTCGATTAGATAGTGGTAGATCGTCTCCCCAATCCTAAAGTAGACATCTGGCACGATCTCATGATTGAGATAATCAGAAAGCTTCTTGTTGACGTCATGAATAAAGATGGCCCCTTCCCTTTTCTTCGACTCCTCGACAATATCTTTGAAGGCTTCATAGGTCCTCAGAAACGGGCCATAATACGCGGCGGCATAGAGCTCGATGTACTTCTTAATGTGACGGCCGAGAAAACCCCACTGTTCAGATATTTTTTCGTACTGGGTCATCTCTGTTTCTTTCTTCGGTTTGATGACTGGGACACTGGAGAGACCTTTATCGACAAGATCGGGGAAGGCATTGCCCCTCACCATCTCAAGAATCTTGTAAAAAGAGCTTCCTCTGCTCTTTGTGAGACCCGACGCTTCGATGGAACCATTCAGGCTTTCGGCCGTCTCTCGAATCTCGTTCTTAATGGACTCCATTCTCCCTTCCGCGTCAACGGTCTTTGCCTCTTTGACGATACCGGAAAGCTTATTGTAGAGTTCCACGATTTCCTCAAGAAGAACCTGCGAGGGGTCCCAAAGATAGGCAGACCCTCCTCCCCTGTTCTCAACGATGACCTCCAGGAGCTTCTCGAGGAACTCGGCCTCTGGAGTTTTTTCTCTGACTCTTCGCAGAAATCGATCAAAGGCATAAGCCATGATCTCCTTCGGGTCCAGGACGATGTCGAAGTCGGGGCTATAGCCGAGATCGACCGCCGAGGCCTTGTAGATGGAGGTCATGAAGCTGTCAATCGTCTTCACCTGGAATTCCGTGTAGTTCTTTAGGATTCCGTCGATCGTCGCTCCGGCCTTTTCAGCGATGTCTTCTTTTTCCAGCGAGACGATCTCAGCGAACTCTTCTGTCTTTTCCGGATCTCTGAAGTAAAGGTTTTTGAGCCACAAGAGAATCCGCTCTTTCATCTCCTTCGCAGCGTTATTGGAAAAGGTAATGGCGAGGATATTCCTCAGATGGTTCGGATGAATCTTATCCGACAGCAGAAACTGGACGAATCTCTCCGCAAGGGAGTAAGTCTTTCCGGAGCCTGCAGAAGCCTTCAACACGGTCACGTGCGGGAAAGGAACGGATAAATCTTTTTCAAGGATTGAATGGGCCATGGCTCTTGTTTAGAAAGGCAGCTCCGTTACGAACCTTGTCATTCTTCCCGAGATGACAAGGCGGGAACCTAAAAAGTTTTCACCATACAAAATTTACACCCTCTAAGACATCCTGTCAATTCTCCCTCCCCTGTCCTTTCCCCCGTTTGAGACGTCCCATTTGATATTTTGCCCATCATTGGGTTAGAATGGCTTTGAAATGTGAGGACAATTCTTATGAAACCCATTCTTTTGGAAATCGTCACGAAAGTGCTTACCTCCTGGGGCGAGTGCCGCCGCTGCAGACTTCTTTTCGATCAAGCAGGTCTCGATCAGAAGTTCTATCATGAAGAAATGGAAGGGTATCCTCCGGATTTGAAAGAGGAGGTTACGGCGCTCTCAGACTGGCTCCAGGAATTAAAACGGCTCTATAAACACCGCCTCTTGATTAAGCTCATTGATGTTCAATCGCCCCTCGGAATCTATAAATCATTACGGCACCGGGTCCGAACTTACCCAACCTTCATTGTGGAAGGGAAAGAGACCTATGCGGGGTGGGACAAAGGCCAGCTCGAGCGTCTTCTGGATAAGTACGTTGATCGGTATGTGCCCCGCAAGTTCCGCCCTTTGGGCCGTGGAGCTTCATAAGTCCATCCTGTCAAAATGCCGAGGTCTGCGGACTCCCTTCTCTTTCTCTTAGTGGGGAATTTGGGAAGAAGGGGAAATCATGGCAAAAGGTGGGCGATTCGGTAAATACGGCGAGGGCAAACGGTTAGAACGATTGCGTCAAAAACAGCGCGCTCTTTTTCTCTTAAAGCCTCTCAGAAAAACTGACCGAAAAAACTTTTCAGGTTCAAAGAAAACACGCTTAGTGAAGAAATAGGATCTGCAACCCCTTCGCGCCTATTTCAACGAATTGTCTTATCGGTTGATTTGCGAACGCGAACAACGGACAGGGGAACGTTTTTTCTCTAACCATGAGGCTGCGTTTTTATAAGGCTTTGAGTATCTCCTCAGCAAAATCTCTTAGATCGCTGTCGCTGGCCGTCATGGCGATAATGTCCACCTTGGCCTTGAAACCCTGCTTCTCAATCGGACTCCTCGTCTCATACAACGCCTTCATCGCTGTAAGGGCCTGTAAGACTTTCTCGGGATCTGAATAATCCAATAGAAGCGAAAGAGTGCTCCAGTCATCCGGCAGACCGTATTGGTCTAAATAGGTCTTTACCGCCGTTTCAAACTGATCTGTGCCCTGATAACGATCGATGTCATCATGGACCTTTTGATGTTTTTTAGTTCCCTTCTTTCCCATGAAAAGTTTGTCAGCCTCCTTCCGATACTTTTTCATTACCCATTCGGAACGACGAGATCTTACTCGATCTCCGGGAGTTTCTCTGGGAGCGTATGGGCTGCGATCTCTTCTTCGGTCAATCTCTCTCCAGGAAATCTTTTCTCTTTCATCTTCGTCGCGATGCCGAACCATCTTCTTCCCTGTCTTTCCGGCCTGGCCCCTCTCTTGCCTCACCCTCTCCGAAAAAGGCAAAAATCAATTTCCCAAGGTGGCCCTTCGCACGCCGCAATAAACCGAAGGTGAATCCAGCTTAACTCCGTAACAAATACCCAGAGGCTACGGGGATTTCGTTTTTTCGGAGACTTTTACTTCTACTCCTTGGGGGGTAATGATAAGGGTGGCAACCTCTCCCGACTTTCCAAACTTCCCCAACGGTTTTCCGTTTAACGTCGAGTCGAGGCCGCCTGCATTCCCAATTTTCATGCGAATCCGATTCGACGCCTGTACGGAAACGCCATCTCCTGGCTTGAAGGTCATCTCTTTTTCCGGTTGTTCGTCTACCTGAAGGCTCACCCACGTCTCTTCGGCCGCCCTAAGCTGGAGGGAGAGAACCTTTTTTTCTTGAGCGGAAATGGTCGCGGGAACGGGAGGAGAAGGAGAGAGAGGCTTCTTCTCTTCGACGGGATGTTTATCCTCTGGAGCATGGGTTGTCGCCGCGGCTGGAGAAGAAGGGGCAACGGAAGGTTTCCCTTCGAGAGATCTTTCAGGGAGGGGTTCGATCGGCGGTTTAGAAGAGTACGGGGAGAAGAAATAGAAAAGGGCAAAGCTTGCCACGATGACGCCCACCACCACCCACACCTGGCTCGCATTCCGCAAAACCTTCTGTTTGGGTTGCGAAGGTTGAGCGGGTGGAATCTTCTGTCTAAGTGATAGGGGTGGAGGGGAGGGAGGGGTGGCAGGTTCCCTTCTCAAGGCTTTTTCGTAACGAAGAAGGACATCGTTGGGATCGAGCCGGAGATACCTGGCATAGGCTAAGAGAAACCCTTTTACATAGGTGGCAGGAGGGAGGAGGTCGAGTTGATCCTCTTCGATGGCCCTAAGGATGTGCTCTCTCACCCTCGTATTCTTCGACACCTCTCTCAAGGAAATCTTTTTGGATTCCCGCTGATTCTTAAGATACTTCCCTAAAGTTTCCTTCTCGTCCACGAATCATCCCCTCAGGACGAACGGTTTAAGGCTAATGGATAACCCAGCCGATTCAGGGCGTGGGGGTTCCGGGTCCAGTTCTTCTCCACATTCACCCACAACTCCAAGAAGACCCTTGTCCCCATGAAGGTCTCCACTTCTTTCCGGGCGGCCTCTCCAATCTTTTTTAATTTCTGCCCGCCTTTTCCGATGAGAATCTTTTTCTGGGAATCTCTTTCGACATGAATGGTTCCCTTAATGATCAGAAGGTTTTTTTCAGGATGCTCTTCAAACGCCTCGACGGTAACAGCCGTCGAATACGGAATCTCCTGATAGGATTGGTGGATGACTTTTTCCCGAATGATTTCGGAGACCCACAAACGTTCCGTTTGGTCCGTGGCCATGTCCTCCGGGTAATAGGGTGGCGATTCGGGAAGGACTTTCAGGATTTCGTCCAATAAAACATCTGTCCCTTCCCCTGTCATGGCCGAGACGGGAAGGATCCCTCTGAAGGGATGAAGTCTTTGGTATCGATCCATGATGGGAAGGAGGCTTTTTCTTTTCACCAAATCAATTTTATTGATGACCAGAAAGGGAACGCCGCTGCCTTCTCTGACGGATTCCATCACCTCGCCGTCTTTTTCGGCGTCAGGACCCGTAGCATCGACGAGAAAAAGGAGAACATCTGCATCACGAGCCGAAGCAATCGCTGTTTGGACCATCCGCCGGTTCAGTTCAGACCCTCCTGGGTGAATCCCTGGCGTGTCGAGGAAGATAAGCTGACCTCCTTCGACCTTCTTAATGCCAAGAATTCGGTGCCGGGTGGTCTGCGGTCTTTCGGCAACGATGGCCACTTTCTCACCGAGAAAACGATTGAAGAGGGTCGATTTCCCGACGTTCGGCCTTCCCAGGATGGAGATAAAACCGGATTTGAAGGACGTCATAGGGCTAAAATGTCAAATGCCCAAGTTCAAGTGTCAAAAAAAACCAAAGGTCAAAACGAAGCTTCTTGATTTTGAACTTTGACATTGATTTGACATTTGAATTTTGAAATTTGGATTTGGAAATCTCACCCGAGCCCTATTCCTAAACGAACCCAACCCTATCTTTTTGCCGAAGACGACGAGGGCAAGGTCAGATCTACTACCTCCTGGAAGTGCTCGACCAAGACGAAGTTCATTTCTTTTTTGATATAGTCTGGAATATCATCAAGGTTTTTTTCGTTTTGTTTGGGCAAGACCACGGTCTTCACGCCAGCCCGTCGAGCAGCAAGGATTTTCTCTTTAATCCCCCCCACTGGAAGGACTCTTCCGCTCAGGGTGAGCTCACCAGTCATCGCGATCTCACGGGAAACCGGTTCTTCCTTTAGGAGAGAGAGAACGGCCGTGGCAATGGTGATCCCGGCAGAAGGCCCGTCCTTGGGGGTCGCCCCGGCCGGGACGTGGATATGAAGGTCGCACTCCCGATAGAAATTCTCAGGGATATGGAGGGAGGAAGCGTTCGTTCGGATATAGGAGAGGGCTGCCTGAGCAGATTCCTTCATCACCTCTCCAAGGGATCCCGTCAGGATAAGCCCTTTGTCCCCTTTCATCTTAGAAGTTTCGATAAAGATGATGTCTCCTCCATTTTCTGTCCAGGCGAGTCCTGTGGCTACGCCGATGCGGTCTTTCTCCTGAGCGACCTCGCGAAAGAATTCCCGCGGCCCCAGGAGCTCCTCAACGGCCGCCTCATCCATACTCTTTTTCGGAGTGTTTCCCATGGCAATTTCCTTGGCCACTTTTCGACAGAGGGTGGCGATCATCCTTTCTAAATTTCGGACCCCTGCCTCTCGGGTATATTCACGAATGACCTTATAAATCGCTTCCAGGGTGAAAGAGAGCGGAGCGTCCTTCAACCCGTTCTCCTCTTTCTGGTGAGGGATCAGAAACTGAAATGCAATCTTCTCCTTCTCCTCTTCGGTATACCCTGCCAGATGGATCACTTCCATCCGATCCAACAAGGCAGGAGGAATCGGCGCCAGGGTATTGGCCGTCGTGATAAACAAGACATGGGAGAGGTCAAAAGGGACATCCAAGTAATGATCGGTAAATGAAAAATTCTGCTCCGGGTCAAGGGTTTCAAGAAGGGCCGCGGCTGGGTCTCCACGGACGTCTTGGCCGATCTTATCCACCTCGTCAAGCATGAAAACGGGGTTGGAAGTTTCTGCCCTGCGGATCTCTTGAACGATCCTGCCCGGAAGCGCTCCCACATAAGTTCGACGATGCCCCCGGATCTCCGCCTCGTCCCTCACGCCTCCTAAGGAGATGCGGATAAACTTCCTCTCCAGGGCGCGCGCGATGGAGCGTCCCAGAGATGTCTTGCCCACGCCGGGGGGACCGACAAAGCAGAGGATGGGGCCCTTCATGGGGTCTTTCAATTTCTTAACGGCCAGGAATTCTAAGATCCGCTCTTTCACTTTTTCAAGGTCATAATGGTCTTCATTCAGAATGACCCGAGCCCGGTTGAGGTCAAGGTTGTCGGCTGTCTTCTTATTCCATGGCATTGTGATGAGGTAGTCGAGATAGGTTCTGGAAACAGTATATTCGGCAGAAATGGGGTTCATCCGTTCCAGCCGGTTGATCTCTTTATAAGCAATTTCTTCAACTTTTTGCGGCATCCCGGCATTTTGGACTTTCTCCCTGAGTTCGTGGATCTCAGCCAGATAAGGATCCTCCTCAGGCGCCTCCCTCTGCCCTCTTTGGGGAGCACGAAGGAAATGATCCTTCTGAAATTTCCCTCCCTCTTTCCCGGGGTTGAGAAGGGAGTGGGGTCTGGTCGGAGAGGATTGGATCTCTCGGTTGAAGCAATGAAAAACTTTTTTCAGCCGGTCCAGAGGATCGATGGTCTCAAAAATTTCTTGCTGCTCTTTCAACCCCAGGTGGAGGGTAATGGCGATCAGGTCGGCGAGTCTCCCCGGCTGGTCAATTTTATCGAGGGTCTTCAATATCTCATCGGGGAGGGGTTTTCCCACGGAGAGCGAAATCTTAAAAAGGGTTCCAATGCTCTGGACGAGGGTTTCAGAAAGGACTGTCCTTTCGTGCTGCTCGTTGATCTCACTGACATCCGCCTTGAAATAAGGGGGTTCCCGAGTAATGTCCAGAAGAAAAACTCTGGAAAGCCCCTCCACAAGAATCTTCATCCCTCGATTCGGCAACTTGACGAGTTGGAGAATCTTACAGACCGTCCCGACGGAAAGGAGATCTTTGGGTTGGGGATCTTTGAGAGAAGGATCACGCAGACCGACACATCCAATAAGACTGTTCTCCAGTAATACCTTGTTCAAGATGGCCAAAGCTTCATCAGACTGAAAAAAAAGAGGGGCAACGACATAAGGGAAAATGATCGTCTCTTTCAGGGGGATGAAGAGAAGTCTTTGCGGGATCGATATGCTTTCCGATTTATAAAGATACCTCACAAAAAACTCCCATTCCGAATTGAAAAAACAGAAGTTATTATACGAAAATTACGGAATTTGTCAACGAAGTTCAAAGAGCTCTTTCAGGCAAGACCAGGCCTCCGGTGCGCCCCAGTCCCTTTCTCCAACAATTCTCCCAACCAGCATCCCTTCTCGATTGAGGAAAGTGAGAGGAATCCAGCTCCTCACTCCATATTGGTCCATGACCTTCTCCTTCAAAAGCAAGAGGACGGGAAGGGTGATCTTTTTCTCGCTGACGATCTTTTGAGCAGCTCCCTCCCTTTCTCCATCGATGGTAATCAAAAGAATGGCCAACTGATCCTTCTTGCCGACGGAGAATTTTTCCAACTCAGGAATTTCCTCCTTGCAGGAGGTACACCAGGTGGCCAAAAGGTGACGAGGACCGGCTTCCTTTGAAGTCGCTGAGGCTGATTTTTCCCCCGTTCAAACTCTTGAGAGAAAAAGCAGGGACAGTCTTCCCCTTCGGAAATTTCTGGATTCCGAAAGCATCACAGGAAGGATTTTCCGGTGGGGAAACGGAGGCGGCTCTTCCAGCTTGGGGGAAGGGAATAAGGATGATAGCGGTTCCAATCCCGATCAAGAATAAAAAAGCGATTTTTCTTTTCATTCTCGACTCCAGATAAAAGGAGTAATTGAAGACTAAAATATATTCTTAACTCCGTCAACCCTTCAGCACTACCCTCCGATTCCCTTCCCTCCAACGATCCGCAATCGGAAGCCTCCCGCCTGAGGGCGGGGCTTCCCGGCAAGGTATTAGCATCCATATTGTGCCCCTTTTACCCCGCCTATCACCCTTTGGCGGGACGGGGCACGTTCCGGTCTAGGCATTGGAGCGGAGATCATTCTGATCCGACCACGCCAGAGACTGAGCGTTTGCCTTCAAGGGCAATCTCTCCTTGAAAAGAGTTTTTAGAAATGATAAGGTGACATAACAAATCTTGGACGGAATTTGTATATCTTCGGACCTTAGTCAAAGACAAATGTTGGAAGAAATTCCTCAGATTTACACCCGGAGGAGTCTAAGAAATCTCGAGCGACGATCGTTTCTGCCTTTTCTGGCTCGAACAGGAGGGTCTTATGGCAGGAGTGAACAAGGTCATCCTCATCGGTAATCTAGGTGCAGATCCTGAAGTGAAGTATCTGAGCAACGGCACAACGGTGGCGAACTTCCGGATGGCGACAAGTGAAAATCGAGTCAATCGATCTTCTGGAGAGAAAACGACTGTTACCGAATGGCACCGGGTTGTTGCCTTCGGGCGACTGGCTGAGATCTGTGGAGAGTACCTGAACAAAGGCAAGCAGGTCTATATTGAAGGCCGAATTCGAACCCGCTCTTGGGAAGGTAAAGACGGAAACCGTAGGTACACGACCGAAATTGTTGCCACTCAGATGCAGATGTTAGGAATCGCGGGAACTTCCGGCGGACCGCCCGATTCCCAGAAGGAGTTGGAAGTGGACGAGGAGGGGACCCCCACACCAGATGACGATGTCCCGTTCTAGAAAGGATTCGAGGGGCCTAGGGTCCAAGGGCTCAAGTGGAATTTAACCTAACCCCTAGAATCCTTGACCCCTTGAACCCTTCTAAAATAGAAACCTTCTCATGCTGACATTGAGGAGAAGACCTACTCCGATCAGGGTGGAGACGATAAAGGACCCGCCATAGCTGAGCAGGGGAAGGGGGATACCTACCACCGGCATCATCCCTAGTACCATTCCGATGTTGATAAAGACATGCCAGAAGAGCATCGCCACCACGCCGAAAGCGAGGATAGCACTAAATCGGTCTTTGGCCTGAACCGCGATGCGAAGTCCCCACAGGATTAAGGCCACATAGAGTCCCATGACGAAGAGAGATCCGATCAGGCCCCACTCCTCTCCCAAGGCTGAGAAGATGAAGTCCGTCTGCTGCTCAGGGAGAAAGCCTAGCTTGGACTGAGTCCCTTTCATAAAACCTTTCCCAAGAATTCCCCCTGATCCTACGGCGATCTTCGATTGAATGAGATGGTATCCCGCACCCAGTGGATCTAAATCCGGATTAAAAAAGGTAATAATCCGCTTCTTCTGGTATCCCTTTAGAAGTTTCCAGAGGAGCGGCACGGCGACGGCTCCGGACAATCCAATAGTCAGCAGAGAGAACCAACGAATCTTAACAAAGATCAGGATGGAGAAAAAAACGAGGAGGAGGACAATAGCTGTCCCCAAGTCGGGTTGTTTCAGGATCATCACCATCGGGAGCAGAAGGAGGAGAAACGGCAAGAGCAGTTGTTTTAACGAATACCCCTCCCGATCCGGGGGTCGATGGAAAAACCTTGCCAGGGCCAGGATAAAGGTGATCTTGACAAACTCAGAGGGCTGAAAAGACAGGGGGCCAATTCTGACCCATCGCTGCGCGCCCGAGGTGATCATCCCATAGGCTAGTACGATCAGCAAGAGAACCAAAGCGATCGTATAAACGATATAAGCAAAATCGGAATAAAAACGATATTCGCCGAAGGCAATCGTCACCATCGCGGCCAACCCGATGAGGAGCCAGAAAATCTGTTTGATGTAAAGGGGGGCTCCGGCTGTCTCTATCTTTGCCGCAGCACTGTAAAGATTGAGAATGCCGATGGAGGCAAGGACGAGCACAATCCCTAACAGTGCCCAGTCGAAATGAATAAAAAGTCGCCGGTCAATCTGCATATTCCAAATCGCTTTCCTCCCCTGCCATCTTTGGGGGGGCCGAAGGGTTGAGGTTGAGATACTGCTCGATTACCTTTTTAGCAATCGGGGCGGCAGCGGAAGCGCCGAACCCTCCGTGCTCCACGAGGACCACCACCGAGATCTTCGGGTCCTCAACCGGGGCATAAGCCACAAACCAGGCGTGATCCCGAAACTTGAGAGGGATTCGATTCATCTCGCCCCTTTTAAAGTCCTCGGGCATTGCGACCACTTGGGCCGTACCTGTTTTTCCCGCCACCTTAACCTCTTTCAACAAACAAGCCGAACCCGTCCCGTGAGGCTCATTTATAGCTCCCTTGAGAGCCTCCTGGATAATTTCAAAGGTTTTCTGCGAAACGTTCGCCCTTCCCAATTCCACGGGTGGATACTCCTTCAATGTGTTCCCATAGACATCTTCCACCCTTTCCACCACTTGGGGAAGGGGAAGCTTTCCTCCGTTGGCAATGCCTGAAATAAGCATCAGGAGCTGAAGCGGTGTCGTTAAGAGATATCCCTGGCCGACAGAAAAAGAAAGGGTCTCGCCGCTATACCACGGAACGCCAAACCGTTTTTTCTTCCAGGAGCTGGAGGGGACGGTCCCGGGTTTCTCATGAGGGAGCGAGATTCCTGTCAGCTTTCCTAAACCGAACGCATCGGCATAATGAGCAATCAGATCGACCCCCACCTTCAAACCCGCTTGGTAAAAGTAGATATCACAGGATTCAACGATGGCCCGGTGGAGGCTGAGGCTTCCATGGCCGCCTTGCTTCCAGCAGCGAAAATCGCGGTTTCCATACGGGAAGGCCCCTGTGCAACGGAACTGGGTGTTCGGAGTAATTATTCCTGATTCCAGACCTGCGATGGCAGTGATGATCTTGAAGACGGAGCCCGCAGGGTATTGTCCCTGGATGGCTTTGTTTGTAAGGGGATGATAAGGATTTTCCACGAGCGCTTTCCATTCATCCGGCGAGACGTTTCTCGCAAAGGGTTCGAAGGAAGGCTTGCTCACCATGGCCAGGATATGCCCCGTTTTCGGATCCATGGCGATGAGGGCTCCGTTTTTGTCCTTGTAAGACTCTTCAGCCGTCTTCTGGAGATCCAGATCGATCGTGAGAAATAGATTGTTTCCCGGAAAAGGTTCGACTACTCCGAGGGGTCTGACCTCCCTTCCCAGGGCATCGACTTCAATCTGCCGCCCCCCGTCCACTCCTCTGAGGTCATTTTCCCACCGATATTCCACTCCGTATTTTCCAATGAGGGAACCCATTCGATAGGGCGAGTCCTTAGACTGTTTCAGCTCATTCTCATCCACCTCTCCCAGATAGCCGATAAGATGAGAAGCCAGGTCCCCATAATCATAAGCCCTTCTCGGCCTGACATCCACCAAGAGACCTGGGAGATGAACCCGGTTCGATTCGAGTACGGCCAGCTCATTCCAATCGATATCCGACTTAATCTTCACCGGTCTGAAAGGGGCCCCCCGCCTTTGTGCCCCGATTTTCTCCTCAATCTCGTCCCGGGGCATATTGAGCAGCTGCGCGATTTTGATCAGCACCTCCGGGTTGGCCCTGACGTCCTCGGGGACGAGATAGACCTCGAAGGAGGGACGATTATGAGCCAAAACGTGCCCTTTTCGATCTAATAACATCCCTCGGTCAGCGGAATTCTCGAGGAGTCGAATTCGGTTATTTTCAGACAGTTGCCGGAGCTCACTTCCTTTGATGACGTGAAGGGACCACAAACGGATAAAGATCAGGAAAAAAGCCAAACCAACAAAGGCCACGAAGTATTTATACCTTCCCTTGAAGTCCTCCATCTTCTGGGTGTTCAATTCCATCATGGCCGATACCCTATCTCCTTGGGCCCCCGCTCGGGCTGACGAAATAACAGCGACGACCCCTTTTGGAAAACGAAGAAGAGGAAGGGGGTCGCAAGACCGGTAAAAAAGGATTGCGGAAGGAGGGAAGTGAAGAATAACGGATAAAGATTCCCGAGAGGAAGTGGTTGGACGGCGTT
This sequence comes from Thermodesulfobacteriota bacterium, assembly GCA_035625415.1. Classification (GTDB taxonomy): domain Bacteria; phylum Desulfobacterota; class BSN033; order BSN033; family UBA1163; genus UBA1163. The sequence goes on along the minus strand of DASPPQ010000174.1, from coordinate 15,742 downwards.
CATGAGTATGAAGATGAAAATCCCTTCTAACAGACTAAAGAGGAAGGCAAAAAGGGATTGGAAGAAAAATCCTTCCAAATAGAATCGCTCCTTGAAGAATTGGGCAGCCAAGAAGACCAGCGGCCTGGAGACGGTATAAAAACCTAATGTGTTTCCCGAAAATAGGTCCATCAGATATCCCATGAGGAAGGCGAAGATCCCGCCGAAAATCGGCGGAAATAAAAAGGCCAGGTAGAGGGTGAAGATGAGAAGGATATCCGGCCTGATCCTTTGAACAGGAGAGTAAGATAATAATGTCGTCTGAAGGATGAGAATAAGAATCCCCGCGAAAAGGGAAAGAATCACCCGTTTCATTTTTTTCCCTTTTTCCCCTTCTTCACCTTTTCTTCTGGGTGGGGCGATGGGGAAAGAGGTCCCATGATAATGAAGACCTCCTCCAACTGGGTCATATCCACGCTGGGAGCCAGTTCGGCATATTGAAAAACCCCGTGCCCTTTCTTGTCCACACTCTTAACCTCGCCCACCATCAATCCCTTGGGAAAATTTCCACCCAGCCCCGAGGTGACGACAGCATCCCCAACGGCCACCTCCTCGGTTCGAAGAAGGTATTTCAGCTCGCACCGGTTTTCTCCCTTTCCCTCGACGATGGCTTTCGCGCGAGTCCTCTGAACAATGGAATCGACGGCGCTGTTATAATCGGTGATGAGAAGAACGCTGGCATAGTGGGGAGCGGTCTTAAGGATCTGGCCGATGACCCCTCCCGGCGAGATCACCGCCATTCCTTTTTTCACTCCATCCCTTTCCCCCTTATCGATGGTCACGCTCTTGAACCAGGAGGAAGGGTCTTGACCGATCACTTCCGCGCCGATCATGGAAAGGGAGTTTTCTCCCCGAAACTGGAGAAGCTGTTTCAGCCGTTCGTTGGCCAGCCTGATCTCTTCCATCCGATGGTTTCCTGCTTGAAGCTCGCTGATCTTTTGCTTGAGCATCCTGTTCTCTTTCTCAAGGTTGACCAGAAAAACATATCGTTGGAAGGTTTCCTGGACGGTCTTGATGACAAGGGTAGAAGCTTTTTGGACAGGAGAACAGGCTTCCATCAGAAGGGCATCGAAAAACTGTACCCCCTTCCTCTCTTTCGCCCTTAACGACATCAGAACAAAACCAAACAACAAAAGAAGGATGATAAGAACGAAAAGATGATATCTTCGGAAAACGAAAAAATCACGTACCCTCATCAATCTCAGTATTGAACCGTTACAGTATGGAGCAGATGCTCATTGTCTAAAACCATGCCTGCCCCTAATACAATGGAGGAAAGGGGATCATCGACAATCGTAATGGGAAGGCTGGTCACCTCTCGGAGTAAGACATCGAGGTTCTTCAGAAGGGCGCCCCCACCCACCAGGACAATCCCTTTGTCCACAATATCGGCTGCCAGTTCTGGCGGGGTCCCTTCCAGAGTGACCCGGACGGTGTCGATGATGGTATTGATCGATTCAGCCAACGCCTCCCGGACTTCCTCACTATTGATCTCAAGGGTTTTAGGAATGCCTGTCACCAGGTCCCTTCCTTTTACCTCTATGGTCTGAGGATTCTCCTCGGGATAAGCGGTCCCGATATTGATCTTAATCAGTTCGGCCGTTCGCTCGCCGACGAGAAGGTTGTATTTCCTCTTGACGTACTGGACAATAGCCTCGTCCATCTTATCCCCTGCCACCCGGATGGACTCGCTCGTCACGATCCCCGACAGAGAAATGACTGCCACCTCCGTGGTGCCCCCGCCGATGTCGACAATCATATTCCCGGAGGCCTCGGTGATGGGAAGTCCGGCTCCAATGGCAGCGGCCATGGGCTCCTCAATCAGATAAATCTCCCTGGCGCCCGCCGATTGAGCTGATTCCCGAACCGCACGTTTTTCTACGGGCGTGATGCCGGAAGGGACGGAAATGACCACTCGAGGCCGGAGCAAGGTTTTCCGATTATGAACTTTAGCGATGAAATAACGAAGCATCTCACCGGTAATCTCAAAGTCGGCAATCACGCCATCCTTCATGGGCCGGATGGCAAAAATATTACCAGGTGTCCGACCCAACATCTCCTTCGCTTCACGGCCCACGGCCAGAACATGCTTTTCTCCTCTCGCATCCCTTTGAATGGCCACCACGGAGGGCTCGGAGGAGACGATTCCCTTTCCCTTCACATAGACAACCGTGTTTGCCGTTCCCAGATCAATGGCCAAATCCGTCGAAAAGAGACCCCACAACGAGTCAAATACCATCCTTTTTTTCCTCCCTTTTTAGAAACCAACCCATATTAACAAATACTCTAATATGATTCAAGAAAATTTACCATACAAAATTCCCATCCTATGCTCTCAATGTCGTGTTCAAGCAATATCCGTGCCAAAGGTAGACCGCCGCGCGCACAAGAGCGTTTATTTGCCTTATGCGGCCTATCCGCCAACTGTGTCGTAATGAAGGAAAGACCGCTCTCGGAAAAAGACGGAGCAGGCAGTCGGTGACGAAGCTTTAGGGCGGAACCCGTTTATCGGTCAGCTACCGGGCTGCGAGTCCTTGGAAAGATTGCATTTGCAAGAAACTCGATTACGCATACCTCTAAATGACCGCCTTCTAAAGCTGAGAAACCTGACTGTCTGCTCTGTCCACACATCCTCTCCACCATGATTATGACACAACCTCCGATGGGAGAGGACTGCCTGTTCCTCCTCTCAGTCGGGCGGGCCTGCCCGTCGAAGGGAAATTTGGTTCACGTGGGCGTGGCATTGCCGTAGGCGGGCGTTGACCCCTTCCCATGGAATGGGTTAAATAAGAAAGATGAAAATCCTCCTGGTCTCACCCGAACGGGAGCGAAAAAAGGAAGAAGCCTTCCTGTTCAGGCTAAGTTTCCTTAACCTTCCCTATGTTGCCGCTGTTACCCCTCCTGGCGTAGAGTTAAAGATTGTGGACGAAGCCTTTGAAAGAATCGATCTTGAAGAGGAAGTAGACTTGGTGGGGATCACTGCCCAGACACCCGTTGCCCCTCGAGCTTATCGGATCGCAGAAGAGTTCAAGAAGAAAGGGATCCCTGTCGTCATGGGAGGTGTCCATGCCAGCGTGCTCCCTGAGGAGGCGCTTGAACACGTGGATGCAGTCGTGGTGGGAGAGGCGGAAGGGGTCTGGCCGGAACTCATCGAGGATCTGAGAAGAGGCCGGATGAGGCGAATCTACGTGGGGAATGAATTGGCCAACCCCTCCCGCCTTCCTCTTCCCAGAAGGGATCTCCTCAATCAAAAGTTTTATGTTCCGCTGAAGCTACTCGAAACCACACGGGGATGTCCCCATCGCTGCGAGTTCTGCGGTGTCTCAAAATTTTTCGGATATCGATACCGGAATCGCCCGATCAGCGAAATTGACCGGGAGCTTAGAACCCTTTTCCAAAAAGGGCCGGTGATGAATTCTGTGCTAAAAAGATTTCTTTCCCTATTTAGCAAAGACCTTCCCTATTTTCTCAAGAGAAGGCTTCTCTACATCATCGATTCCAACGTCGCAGGGGATAAGCGGTTTTGCCATGATCTTCTCTCTCTTCTTAAAGAATTCGACCTCCTCTGGTACGGCCATGCCCCCGTCTCCATTGCCTTTGATCAGAAACTCCTGGAAGGATTTGCACAAAGTGGCTGTATCGCGATCAATATCGGTTTTGAGTCCTTCTCGACAGAGAATCTGAATACGATGGGAAAAGGATTCAACCAACCCTCGCGATATGCCGACGCCGTGAAAAGGATCCATGATCGAGGAATCGGCATCATGGGAACCTTCATCGTAGGCCTGGATGACGATGACCCGGATGTCTTCCAGAGGATCATCGACTTTTGCATTGAATCGAAGCTCGACTGGGCTCTTGCCTTTATCATGGCCCCATATCCTGGTACCGATTCTTTTCTTCGACTGGAGAAGGAAGGAAGGGTTCTTTGCAGGGATTGGGAGAAATATGATTCTCTTAACGCCGTCTATCAGCCTTTGCTGATGTCCGTTGAAGAATTAGAAAAAGGGGTAAGGACGATCTGGAAAGAGGTTTTTGCGACCTCTTCGATTTATAAAAGGATTGTCAAAAGGCCCTGGGTTCACCCCCTCTTCTACTTAGCGATGAATTGGCAGTTTCACCATTTGACAAAAACATGGTAAAATAGGTAGCGATGAATATTTATTTCTTTAAATTCGCCTCTTTTCTTTATTTGTTTGGGACCTTGACCTATCTGGCCTATATCATTTTTCTCAAAGAGGCCCTTTCTAAATTAGCAGCCACCATCGTCAGCATTGGCTTCGCTTCCCATACCCTGGCGATCCTCACGAGGTATGCGGAAGCGGGGCACACTCCAGTGACCAATCTTTATGAATCCCTGTCCTTTTTCGCATGGATGATTATCGGCATCCTTCTGATTTGTAATCTTAAATATAAAGTCAAGGTGTTGGGTTCCTTTCTGACTCCCGCTGCCCTGATCCTCATCCTTTTTGCCTTTGCCCTTCCCAAGGAGATCCTCCCCTTGGCTCCCGTTCTCAAAAGTTTCTGGCATCCTTTCCATGTAATCTTTGCCTTTTTGGGCAATGCCATCTTCACTTTAACCTTCTGTTGCGGCGTGATGTATTTAATCCAAGAGCACCAACTCAAATCGAAAAAGATGGGAGCGATCGCAAGAAGACTCCCCCCTTTGAATGTTCTGGACAATCTGAGCTATCAATCCCTCAAATTTGGGTTTCCCCTGTTGACCCTGGGGATCATTACAGGTGCGGTTTGGGCAGAATATGCCTGGGGAAGATATTGGAATTGGGATCCTAAAGAAACGTGGTCTCTGATCACCTGGCTTCTCTATGCGGCGCTGCTTCACCAGCGTCTGACCGTTGGATGGAGGGGACGCAAGGCAGCGGTGATGGCCATCGTTGGATTTCTGGCTGCCCTCTTCACATTCTTAGGTGTGAACCTCCTTCTTCCGGGACTTCATACCTATGCGAACTGGTAGGGTTTATGAATATGGAATTGAGGGAATCCTTCATGACGGATTCGTTACCCCCGATCGATGCGATTGGCTATTAAGTTAAGGTTACGAGGCCAGTTTCGCATATCGTCAAAGGGTTACGGTTGAAAGATTTTGCAGCTGAGCAACGTAACCGTTTAACGAAACAGGCATCTTAACCGTTTCCTTTGGATTATAGACTCCTATTTACTCTATACAAATGGAACTTCTCGTTGTCGGATTAAATCATAAAACAGCACCTATCGAGATTCGTGAATGCCTCGCTTTTCCCGAAGATAAGATGGAGGACGCTTTAGATAAGATTCGTGCCCTTCCTTCTCTCAAGGAAAGTATGATCGTCTCCACCTGTAACCGGGTAGAGGTTTACGCTGCCACCCGAGAGACGGAAAGGGCTATCCGCGATCTGAAGGAATTTCTCTCTCAATACCACGGCATTCCCTTAAAAGAGTTCGAAAGAAGCCTATATGCCCACGTGGGAGAAGAAGCGGTGAGGCATATCTTTCGTGTCGCCTCCAGCCTCGACTCGATGGTCATAGGGGAACCTCAAATTTTGGGCCAGATCAAGGATGCCTATGATTTCTCCCAACAGGTCAAAACCTCCGGTCTCATTCTCCATCGACTTCTTCATCGGGCCTTTCATGTGGCAAAAAGAGTGAGAACCGAAACAAAGATCGTCATGGGCGCCATCTCCGTCAGTTCTGTCGCGGTCGAGCTAGCTGAAAAAATCTTTGGGCCCCTGGAAAAGAAAGCGGTCTTGCTCATTGGAGCGGGAGAGATGTGTGAACTGGCCGCCCGACATCTCGTCTCCGAAGGGGCGGAGAAAATTCTGGTGACCAACCGCACTTATGATCGGGCTGTATCCCTGGCTCAGGAATTTAAGGGGGAAGCCATTCCCTTTGAAGACATGGGACAGGGTTTGAAAAAAGTGGACATTGTGATCAGTGCTACGGATTCACCTCGATATCTTATCCAGTACGACCAGATGACGAAGGTGATGAAGGATCGGAGACAGAAACCGATCTTCTTCATCGATATCGCGGACCCCAGGGATATCGAGCCCAAAGTCGGCGATATTGAAAATGTCTACCTCTACAACATCGATGACCTTCAAAAAGTAGCCAACGAAAACATTAAAGATCGGGAGAAGGAGGCTCAAAAAGCAGAGGCGGTCGTCCACGAAGAGATGGCCAAATTTGTCAATTGGTATCGATCTCTCGACGTCACTCCCACCATCGTGGCCTTGAGGAAAAAGTTTGAAGAGATCAGGAAGAAAGAGCTGGAAAAGACTCTTTCCCTCCACCCCGATCTGTCGGACAAGGAAAAAAAATCCTTGGAGGCTCTGACTTCCGCCATCATCAACAAAATTCTCCACACACCGATCACCCTCCTCAAACAGACGAATGAGGAGGCGATGGCCGATCTTTATCTCGACACCCTCCATGCCCTCTTCGGATTGTCCGAGAAATCGATAGAGACATTCATGGAAAAGTTGGAAGACAAGAAGGAAAAGGAGGAACCCAATCTCGAAGATGCCCTCTGAACTCAAAATCGGGACCCGTGGGAGTCAACTCGCTCTTTTCCAGGCGAATTGGGTGAAGGATCGATTGGTCCAAGCTCATCCCGATCTGAAAGTCACGCTCGTCAAAATCAAAACCACCGGAGACAAAATTCAGGACGCCCCGTTGGCCAAGATCGGAGGAAAGGGCCTTTTTGTTAAAGAAATCGAGGAAGCACTTCTTCAAAAACGGGCTGACCTCGCCGTTCACAGCATCAAGGATGTCCCCACCGAATTCCCAAGGGGTCTGCATCTCTCGGTGGTCACAAAAAGAGAGGACCCTCGGGATGTCCTCATCTCAAAGGACGGTAAATCTTTAAAGGATCTGCCCAGAGGGGCAAAGATTGGCACGAGCAGCTTGAGGCGGCAGGCCCAGTTGCTTCATTTCAGAAGTGACTTGGAATTCATCCCTCTAAGGGGAAATTTGGATACCCGGCTCAAGAAGTTAAAGACCATGAACTTGGATGCGATTGTCCTGGCCCTTGCAGGTGTAAAAAGACTGGGCTTTGACGAAAAAATCACGGAAATCATTCCGCCGGAGGTCTCTCTCCCCGCGATCGGCCAGGGGGCGTTGGGAATTGAAACGAGAATGGCTGACCAGAAGGTGGAGAGTCAAATTCGATTCCTCAACGATCGAGAATCGTCCATCGCCGTTAGCGCCGAGAGAGCCTTCCTCGGTAAACTGGAAGGCGGGTGTCAGGTCCCGATCGCTGCCTTTGCCCGAATCGTCGGGATCACCCTTCAGATCGATGGGTTGGTTGGAACGATAGACGGGAAGAGGCTCGTCAGGCATCATGTGGAGGGACCCGTCGAGAGGGCGGAGTCGCTTGGTGTTGAATTGGCTGAGATCCTTCTGGGCGAAGGAGCCAAAGAGATCCTTGATGAGGTCTATCTGAGAGCACAGCCTACCATTTCTATCTAAAAACAATGATCAAAAAATCCCTCACTGGGAAAAAAATTCTGATCACCCGAGCCCATGACCAGTCGGGTGATTTTTTAACCCAGCTCAAAAAATTGGGAGCGGAAGTGATCGAATTCCCCACCATTGAGATTGCTCCTCCAACGCGCTGGAAGGAACTTGACCAAGCCATCGATCGATTGAAGTGTTATGATGTGATAATTTTTACCAGTGCGAACGGAGTCAACTTCTTCTGGCAAAGGCTTAAGGAAAGAGCAAAGGTTCCCTACCTTCCCGCCTCTCTTAAGGTTTGTGCCATCGGGCCTGCCACAGCCAATCGGCTGAAAACGAAGGGAGTTTCGGTTCACTACGTTCCAAAAGAGTTTATCGCGGAGTCCATCCTTGAAGGATTTGAAAAGGTACAGATGGAAGGAAAAAGAATTCTTCTCGCCCGTGCCAAAAAGGCGCGGGATATTTTACCAAAAGGCTTGAGAAAAATGGGGGCAGAGATTGATGTGGTGGAGGTGTATCGGACGGTCAGGCCAAAGGGAGGATCGAAGAAGATGAAGAAGCTCCTGACAGAGGAAAAAATCGATGTGATCACCTTCACCTCTTCTTCCACAGTCAATCATTTTGCCGACCTCCTTAAGAAAGAAGATCTTAAAAAGCTGGTAAAGGGCATTGCTATCGCCTGCATTGGACCGGTCACCGCCAGGACGGCAAAGGAATGGGGTCTGGAAGTGCAGATCCAGCCAAAGCAGTATACCATTCCTGCTTTGACCCGAGCGATCGCCGAATATTTTAATCTTCCCAAACTCATTTCATAAAGGCGTAGCGTCGGCATTTATTGCCGACGGTTTTTATTCGCCCTTTTTTCATGAAGAATTCATATGAATGATTTTCCGATTGAAGTGATCCTGTATGATTTAGGCAATGTGATTCTTCCTTTCCATCATTTCCAGATTGCAGAAAAACTCTCTCGATTCTCTCAAAAAAAGGAATTTCGGGATCCCTCGAGCCTATTTTCCTATCTCTTCGATTTTGAAGAGGGAGCGGTCAATGATTACGAAGTAGGAAAAGTATCTTCTCGGGAATTCTTCCAATCCTTGAGAGAATTTCTTCAACTCTCTCTTTCCTTTGAGGATTTTATCCCCATCTGGAATGAAATCTTTGTTGAAAACCAGCAGGTCTCTCAGATCATTCTCTCCCAAAAAGGGAGATGGAAACTCGGCCTTCTTTCCAACACCAACCCTCTCCACTTCGATTACGTCCTTTCAAAATTTTCTATCATCCGAGTCTTTGATCGGTGGATTCTATCCCACGAGGTGGGTTCTAAAAAACCCGATGTCGAGATCTTCCGAAAAGCAATCGAGTGGGCCTCGGTCGAGGCTCGAAGGATTCTCTTTATTGATGATATGAAGAAGCACGTCGAAGTGGCAGCCTCCTTAGGGATGCACGGCATCCATTTTGTCTCCTCCGGACAGTTGAGAGAAGAGCTTCGAGTAAAGCTGGGGCCATGAGGGTTAAAGAAGGGGATGGATTTTTAGGTTATTTGTGTTACATGATAACGAGTTTATTTTTACAATTTTAGGATGAAGGAGCATGCAGATGGAAAAAGTCAGGCTGGGCAGGACAAATCTGATCGTGACAAAATTGGGATGGGGGGGAATTCCTATCCAACGGGTCGGTGAACGGGAAGCGGTGTCTGTCATACAGACTGCGATTGAAATGGGAGTCGACCTTTTGGATACCGCCCGTGCTTATACGAACAGCGAGCACCGGATCGGGTTGGCACTCCAAAAAACGGATAGACCTGTGATCCTTTCCTCGAAGTCTCTTATCAAAACCGCCAAGATTTATAACGATGTGCATGAGAGCCTAAAGCAGATGAAGGCAAAAAAGGTCAATCTCTACCATCTGCACAGCGTCTCTAACTTCGAGGATTATGAAAGGGTTCTGGCCTCTGGAGGAGCCTATGAAGGGTTAAAACGCGCAAGAGACGAAGGATTAATCGATCATATCGGCATCACCAGCCACAACCTCAACGTATTAGTAAGAGCCATTGAGGACGGGTATTTCGAAGTCATTATGGGTTGCTATAGCTTCTTAGAGCCCGAGGCGGCCGTGAAAGTGTTCCCCATGGCCAAGGAAAAGGACATTGGGATATTGGCGATGAAGCCATTTTCGGGCGGAGTCATCGAAGAGGCTGGCCCGGCCTTGAGGTTCGTCCTCTCAACGCCCGGCATCGTGCCCATCCCGGGGGCAGAGACTCTGGAAAAGGTTCATGAGAATTGGAAGATCTTTAATGATGACCATTCCCTGACAGAAAAAGACAAAGAGCGAATCGAAGTCCTCAAAAAGGAATTCGACCGTCAATTCTGTAGGCGCTGCGACTACTGTCAACCGTGCACAGAGAAGATCAATATTCAATTTGCAGTCGGGCTAAAGTCCATCGTCAAGCGATTTGGCCCTCAGGCTCAGGAGGTGGGTTGGGTCAAGGATTTAATTGAGAAGGCCCGAAACTGCTCGGAATGCGGGGAATGCCTGCTGCGCTGCCCTTACCAGTTGCCCATCCCCGACATGATTAAAGAGAATCTGGCTTGGTTCGACAGCCTGGGGAATCACTAAGAATAGGGATGCATCCCATTTTTTGAGCAACGAGAAATAGAAAGGGATTTGTCCCTGGTTTTTAACGCATGACCCCAAAGCCGTCATGTCCGTTGTCCTCACCGGGATAAAAAAGATCGATCATGACATAACCCAACCTCGAGAGGTCCCCTTGATCGAAAGGAGCGGGCAGTTGATAACTGTATTGTTCCGGCGTTATCTCGAAAGTAAAGGGAAATACAACTTCATTACTTTCATTCCCGGCCTTGTCGAACACAGAGACTCTCAGGGTAATCTGTGTCCACTCAGGCAAATAGGATGCTTTTGTACTGAAGGTATCCCATTGAATATAGCCCTTGAAATGTTTTTGGTACTCCGGTTTAAGGTAGATCCAATCAGTCGGATAGTGACCATAACCCACCTCATCGATCACCGAGGCAATCCTCAGCATCTGCCCGTCCGGATCTTCCGCCTCAAGATAAATTTTCCAGATATACCCATAATAGCCCCTTTCTACGGCAAACGCATGAGTAATGATAGGCCCCCTTATCTCCTGTTTCGGCTCCGCTCCGGTTAAACCTGGGTGGGCATTGAATAGGACGACCGCTAAGATTAGGCTGAACCGCCAAAAGATTTTCATTGTTCTCATCTTTCACACCTTCCTTGTCTAATTGCTTATTTGATTCTCACTTTCCTTATTCATTCTATCCTCATCGCGCTCCAAATAACATTCCAAACCCCTCAAGGAAAACTGCAAAATGTGATCGGCGATCCTTTCGATCTCCTCGGGTTTGGATACATCCTGGTGATAAAGTTGTGTAACGATGGACCTTGCATTGTAGTAATAAAGACACTGGCCGATGATGCTTGCACAGAAAAGACGAATCTTCTCCTCGCTGAGCGAAGTACCGATCATTTTTCGCACGATGGAGGCCAGAATCTTGTCCCGTGGACGAACGATCTCTTTCACCAGACGCTGAAAGCTACGGGTCGGCTCTGTCATTTCCCTCGTCATCAGTTTTCCAAACCAAGCAGGTTTTCCCTTGTCAAGGAGACGGAACAGAAAGGACCTGATAAAAGCATGCAATTGCACTTCGACGGGCGCATCTTCACCCACCCCGAGAAGAAGAGGATATTTTTTTATAGCGAAATCATTCCAGTGTCTCAAGACTTCGGTGTAAAGCTTCTCCTTTCCACCGAAGTAATAATTGATAGCCGCTACGTTCACCCCGGCACGCTCACAGATTTTTCTAACCGTGGACCCTCGAAATCCGCATTCGGCGAAAATCTCTCCCGCCGCCTCTAAAATTCGCTCCCTGCAATCGCGATTTTGACTGGCGTCATGTTCCATTTGAACCTCCTTTTGCGCTATCTCTAATTCCAGTTTAAAACAGTCGTTTTAAATTGTAAGGTAGCAGGAGGATGAAAGTGATAATCCAAGATGGCTGTCAAGGACCACAAACTTTCCTGGATCGCCGCGTCGGATTCATAAATCACCTTGGACTGTTCAGGAAAATAGGTTATCCTCTCCTAGTGTAGTGCGTCCAACACTTCTTTATATAAGTTCAGAGGCTGTCATTCCTGCAAAAGCAGGAACCCAGTTGAAATCATTGGATTCCCCTGTGTAAAGCACGGGGCAAGCTTGGTCAAGCCCGGAATGACATTCAAAGTAAAGGGACTTCTGACGCAGTACACGATTACCAAATGAAATCTTACACCATAGTCGCAATCTATCAGCCAACGACTTCGGGAAGGAAGAGGTGAGAAACCCGGTTATCGCTTCCATCTACAAGTCCACAGTTCACGAGAGCCAGCCTGACCAAAGATTTGCGATTGAAATAAACAGTCCATGGGGAATGCTTAATTTAAATAGCATCCCTCCCGCGTTCGCCCGTTCGAATTCGAATCACCTCTTCCACGGGGAAAATGAAGATCTTTCCATCTCCAATCTTTCCTGTCTTGGCGGTCCGCTCAATGGTTTCGATCACCTGAGGAACTATTTCGTCGGTGGTGACCAATTCCATCTTAACCTTGGCGAGGAAGTCGATTTTGTATTCAGCCCCTCGGTAAATCTCGGTATGACCTTTTTGCCTTCCGAAACCCTTGACCTCGGTAACTGTCATCCCCTGAACACCGATTTTGGATAACGCTTGCTTGACTTCATCCAATTTGAATGGCTTGATAATGGCTTCGATCTTTTTCATTTATAACCTCCTTGTTTAGTTCGGTGTTTTTAGTCTTTTTCTCCGAGCTCCTAACTCCGAACTCAGTCACTATATGCTGCTTCGCCATGCTGACTGGTATCCAGACCACTGATCTCTTGCTCTCCACTCACTCTCAAGCCCATGGTCCAATCAAGAACCTTCAGTATGATCAAAGTTATCGCAAACGAATAGACCCATACCGAAGCGACGCTTAATGCTTGAATCCCGATCAGTGAGGAATTGCCAAAGAATAAGCCATCGTTTCCCGCCGAATTAATAGCCTTTGATGCAAATAGGCCTACCGCTAATACACCCCATGTACTTCCTACCCCATGGACACCGACGACATCGAGAGAATCATCGTATCCGAATTTGGACTTCAGGTTGATGGCACAATAGCATAACGCACCGGCAACCAGCCCAATGAGAATCGCGGACAAGGGGCCCACGAATCCTGAGGCGGGTGTAATGGTCGCCAGTCCCGCGACGGCACCCGATGCTGCGCCAAGAGCGGTTGGCTTACCTCGGAATGCCCATTCAGCGATCATCCATGAGAGAGCGGCGGAGGCTGCGGAGAATTGGGTCACCACAAAAGCAGAGGTGGCAATCGAACCGGATGCTCCTGCACTCCCGCCGTTAAAACCAAACCAACCAAACCAGAGAAGTCCTGCCCCCAGAAGGGTGATCGTCAGATTGTGAGGAGGCATAGGTTCGTCGCCGTAACCCTTTCTTTTTCCCACCATCAGAGCGGCCGCCAGGGCAGCCACTCCTGAGCTGATATGGACGACCAGCCCTCCCGCGAAATCAAGCCCGCCAAGATTCCTGATCCAACCTCCTACTCCCCAGACCCAGTGGGCAAGAGGATCATATACAAAGGTTGTCCAAAGGATGAGAAATAAGAGATAGGTCTTAAATTTAAATCTTTCAGCAAATGCGCCGGTAATCAAAGCGGGTGTGATCACAGCAAACATCATCTGGAAGATCATAAATGCCTGATGAGGAACTGTGGCCGCATAGCCCGGGAATGGGTCCAGTCCTACACCCCTGAGCCCGGCCCATTCAAGACTTCCGATGACGTGGCCAATATCTGGGCCAAACGCGAGACTGTATCCAAAGAAAGCCCACTGGACCGTGATCACTCCCAGAGCAATGAAGCTTTGCATGATCGTCCCCAGGACATTTTTTGTTCTCACCATCCCGCCGTAGAACAGAGCAAGGCCAGGCGTCATCAGCATCACCAGGGCCGCGGAGATTAGAAGCCAGGAAGTATCTCCTGAATCCACTTTGGGGGGTGAGGAAGCTTGTACTTCGGCAAAAGCAATGCCTGCAATGAGCAGACTCATCAGCAAAAATAGAAACAGAATTAATTTCATCACACACCTCCTCGGTATTGGTGCAAATGCTTTAATTCAAATTCCCCCCCTTTTTAAGGATGGGTAGACTGGGGTCAAGGGATTAAATCTTTACGGATTGTTGCCCAAAAGCCGATTCAGAGATATCTAATCATTTGGGTTTCCATGGATGATTGATTAACATTTCCCGTTGTTAGTTGCTTTGCAACAAAAGTATGCCGCTTTTTATCTTGACGGGCACAGCAGTCGGCCCGTCTTCGTCAAGGGAAAGAATATTTTCGACTCTACCCCGTAGATGCCACGCCGCAATATACCTATTTTATGAAAATTGGTCAAGCGGAACTTGCCAGAAAGGAATAGTTAAGGAGGGATTGTTTGTTACACCTACTTATCTTCGACCGAGGCAAGCTTCAGGAGTCAAAGATCTCCGATAGAAATCATTAGGCCAGATAAATAGATGAAAATCAAATCCAACCCGCCCATTTTGCATTCGTAGTCCGATGCCCTATCCTGCTGAGCTATGGGCGCCCTTCTCCCCAATCACTTTTGAGAGACGATTTCAACCTGAGTGGCCACATTACCCTCCCTTCGCATGAAACCTCTCCTTTGGAAGTAATAGGTCACTTTTACGTGCTCATCTACACCCGGCTGCCGGGTAGGGACAAAGACCGTTTTCCTGCCAATTGCAAAGTACATGGTTTCCCCTTTGTCCGTTTTTACGGTCAGCAGATCTTTATAAATGCCAACGACTTTACCCTGAATCATAAAATACTCATCAGCCGACGTAATCTCCAGCCCAATCATAAAGAAGATTGTAAAGATCGTGCAAAGTACCATCCAATGTCTCATAAATCTTTTCATCGCTTTTCCTCCTTCAGAAATTAAGAGTATTTCCCGCAAAAACGGGAAAAAGTTGCTTTTTCCCTCCCCGGATCGGGGTTCCTCATTCCTACATTTACATTACGATATATGGCGGAGAGGGATTCGAACCCAACCTGCCTCATCTGAGGCCTTTCGATCTGGTTAAAGACTACTCCTTTGGAATAGGAAGGTCAACAAAAATTATCGAGTCGAGTAGCGCGGGGGAATCTCACCCCCACGGCCTCCCGGAACCGGACGTGAACCTCTCAATTCATCCGGCTCTTATCACCGAGCCGTCGGTTGCTTCATGGCTGATCGCCGGACTGAAGCCGATAAAGTATTTGCCCCATCGACTCTTTGCCCACCGTGAACGAAAAGTAAAACCCAAGAAATCAAACTTCTCATCTGGGTAGGTGCCACGCCGTTTGTCATCCTTGCAGTAAATTATCTTTGTCTTCTCCGAATGAAGCTCCAGCTTGCACTGTCCTAATCTCTCCCCAATCGCCGTTCTCAGTTCCTTCGCTTCTGCCTCTGTCTTGCAGTGCACGATCCGTTTGGAGCTCCAAGTATAATAGAGGTCACATACGATAAAGCGAATATGTATCCAATCGGGGTGCAGGAGACATGTAATTTTGTCTTCCAAGGATTTCGGATTGAGGAGTAACGCAGGCTGGGGGGAGCCGAAAGGTTCCTCCTACTCTCGCTGATACGGCAGTAGTAAGCATTTCTAACGGTAATAGCTAATTCTATCTTTGAGCGAAGGTATTTAGTTGTAGGTGTTATCGCCAAACTCTAAGAGGCCACGATTGCCAAATTTGCCTCAATCTTTAGGCCGGAATTTAGAGGTAACCAACCCTCCTTTCAATTCTTATTGACACTCTATTTAATTCCTAATAGAATATCCCAAACTATTTTATCCGAGAAAATATTTTCGCAAGAAAAGGAGGTGACTTAAATGACGAAGGGGGAATTAATCGCCATCGTGGGGAAGGAGGCAAAAATCTCGAAAGCGTCGGCTGAAAAAGCCATCAATGCATTTACCAATACGGTGATGAAGGCGTTAAAGAAAGGGGATAAGTTGGCCCTGACTGGATTTGGAACTTTCTCTGTGGCGAAGAGGAGGGCGAGAACGGGAAGGAATCCTCAAACTGGAAAGGAGATTAAGATACCTGCGACCAGAGTGGCAAAATTCAAAGCAGGCAATTTGTTAAAGAGTGCGGTTAAGTAATTATTGAT
>DASPPQ010000173.1:0-5785 GCA_035625415.1 Thermodesulfobacteriota bacterium | reverse complement strand
CCCCTTCCCCTGAGAGGACAAACTGAATCTCTGCTCTGAGATCTTTGGCCACTCCAGAATCAAAACCCAGAGGCATGCGGGAGATGAGTTCTCTGGCTGTCGCTGGGAAAAAAGACGGATCAATAGGCTGAGTGGTAAAGTTTCGCTTCAGGTAATAGTCAGGATATTTTCTGGAAAAGGGTAATCCGATCCCAAATAGAAGGATAAGAGGTACAAGGACGCAGAATACAGGCTTTCCGTGACCAAGCCAGCTTGAGAGAGCCGAAAAGAAGAAGAGACAGCTCCAAACATAAGTGATATGAAGATTGATGAGTCTAAATTGAGGGACTTTCCAGACCGTTTCCGGATACCACCGTTTGGCAATGGCATACGTGAACGGATCATATCCAAATAGTTGTGGTAAAAAGGTTGTCAGAAAGAAAACAGAATAGAGAAGCGTTGCTGAGTGATCAACAAACAAGGAAGAGAGAGGGGAAGGGGTAAAGTAGATCCATGCCGTCCCAAACCCAAGAAATCCAAGGAAGGCCTTATCCAGGTAGGTCGTGCTTTTAAGAAACTGCTTCGAGACAATAAATTGGATTCCTGCAAGAATTAGACCTATAACCGTAGCAATTTGGGCCTGGGTCAACGTAGCCCCGCTTACCCGTGCCAGGACTGTGAAGAGGGTCACCGGGACAAAGGATGTGATCAATAGGATGTTCTTTAGCTTCATAACATTTACCTCCTTGGTCTTTTTTGTTGGAATGAATTCCCTTTTTGTAACGGCCTTCTTCCCCTCACCTGTTCCGTTTGATTCAAAGAGGCCAAGGCGGCTTCACACCAATCTAAAACCATTTTTGTATATCTTCGACCAAAGTCGAGCGTCAAATTCCAGTAAGGAGCATCCCTAAAGGCACCCGTCATCTTCGCATAACGGTCAATGACGGGCGTAATTTCCTTTTCATACCTTTTCAATAAGCTAACGTGATATTCCCGCCATTTCTGTAGTTGAGCGATGAATTGGTCTAAATTCATCTGGTTGCCGAAGAAGGTCCTGATCATCATGGCGTTACGGGGCTCTGGCATCTCCAACGGTTTGTTCAACCACCGCTGCAGCTCTTTTTTTCCGGCATCCGTGATGTGATAGACTTTGCGGCTGGGTCTCCCATCTTGATGCTCCACGGTTACATTGAGCCAACCGCTACCTTCCATCTGTTTCAAGGTGCGGTAGATTTGAGGTAGCGTGGCATTCCAGAAAAAATGAATCGATTTCGTGAAGGTGGCCTTGAGTTCATAGCCGGTGGCCGGACGGTAATTGAGCAACCCTAACAAGGCGTGCGGCAGTGACATTAATTTTTCCTCCATATCAAATGTATTTTATATAAAACTAAACACATATTAACCTATGCATCTAATCTCGTCAAGTAAATTTTTTGCGAAAACTTTTTTGGATCAAGAAACGAGGGGTGGTCTGAAGGAGAAAAGCAAAGGGGCCATGGTTTCTCGAAGAAGCGAAACGTTTAAACTACCTTCGACCTGACCAGACACTGAAGAGTTCGATCGGCTACCCGGTGGGTCAGGAACGCACGGTCAGGTTGAAGAATGGAACCACTGTGCTCATCCGTCCAGCACGGGCCAGCGATGTTGCGGGGTGCAAGACATCTTCTACCACCTGACCCAGGAAGACATCTACACACGGTTTTTCAGGGGTCTGCTTCCCATGACCAAAGTATCAACTCCCTAACCCTGGAATACAACCATCCACGGGATATCCGCCTTTCTCCCAGTAACCGACTTCTTGTTTCTCCGTAAAGACGATTCGCTCAACCCATTTACTCCTTTATAGCCGTACATCCTCGGGATGATTAATCGTAAAGGAAACCCATGATCCGGTGACAGGTTTTTGTCATTAAGTTTGTAGGCGAGCATGGTATCCGGTTCCAGAGCTTCTTTAAGGGAAAGACTATCTTTGTATTGTCCTCCTAAAGCATGAAAAGTAATAAATCTTGCCTTCGGGCTTATCTTAACTTTTGAGAAAACCTCCTTTAGATGAATTCCTTCCCATTTCTGATTGTCTAGCCCCCATCCTTCCACACAGACAAAATTCTTAGTCTGAATCTTTTGAGGGAGGGCTTTGATTTCGTCAAGGCTGAGAAACAAGGGTTTATCCACCAATCCTTCAATCTTGAGACGCCAGGTCTTGAGATCGACTTTTTGGGGTTCTTCTATGGAGCGAATGGGAAATTCCTTAAGACGTTGGTAATCGGCCTTTGCCCATGCCAATGGTTCGGAGATAAAACGATAAAGACCTAACGCAGCTAGGAAAATAAAACCTCTTCGAGAAAGGCTCCTTTGTATCCAGTTCTTAAGAGAATTCATGACGTCCTCAGTCTTGTCGTGCACGCATCAGTCTTTTTGGTTATTCGACCAAGTTTCTGTCCTAGTTTTGGTAGGTGACTTTTGCGATGGATTGGGAGCGAGAAATGAAAAGGCAGCATTTCCTTGCATTGATTCTATGGGCCTCAGAGGGTTTTAAGGAGAATCTTTCAATCTCTCCTTTTTAGTTAGGTTCAATGGCCCTTGATCGGGTATCTTGTCTAATAACTCCCTGAGCGCTGGTAGTAGATAGATCTGGTCGAGATCGAAATGCTTCAATGCCGTCGCCAAGGTGTTAATCCTATTCGTCTTCGTTGCCTTGGAATTAATGATGAGCACATACTCACCTCTTAGTAGGCATAGACCCCCTGGGACATTGACTGAATCTTCATCTTGCTTTATGGCTTCATGACGGATCTGTATGCCAAAGCTTCTTATTAATTCCTCAAGCTGCTCTATGATGGTACCCTCATCCATGGTACGAGTTTCCTTGAAAGATTAGCGTGCTGTCGGACAACTTTCGTCTCAATCGAAGAGTACTGCAATAGGCACTAAGAAAAAATAATAGGTAAAATGGCTACAAAACTCCGTGCTCCAGTTCAATATTTTCAAGAATACGGTTGTTGATAAACCAACAATTGCTCCAGTGGCGGTTGCCAAGACAAACCACTTCAGGATACTGGAAAAGATAACCAACTGTTCAGTTAGCCTTCGCCTCATACGGCCATTTTACCCCACTTGCGCCGTAGAAAAAAGCCCAATTAACGATACTCTCCCATACATGAATTGTTTCTTATTGATTTGGGTTGAAATCATCAGTCACTTTAGTCCAGAAGGACTTGGGGTGGCTACAGAGGCTATTGAGCGGTTTGTTGCACGTGCGGTCCAGCTTTATGAGCAAGAGCGGGAGGAGGCTTCCGGCTCCTCCCAGCTTGGATTTTTCGTGAGGCGGTGGCATAGATGGGTAAGGTGTATCGCCTCTGAGAAGGCCTTCGCGAACCAAGATATAGGAAGGCTACTTACTCTCTTTCAGACATTCCACTTCTCCGGACACCTCGGTGTCTTCCTGGGCGTATACCGTTGTCGTTTCAGTTTTTGAAAGAGCACCACCGCTCCGCGTCGTAGTTGTCTTTTCTGGGTGGCCTTCGATCCTTATTGTGTGACTTACACTTAGGCAGCCCTCAATATGGTCGGCGAAGGGTAGGTCGCCATGGACTGCGCCCGGGCAACCACAGATGTCTTGTGCGCGTCTCCAAAAATAACCTTCCGCGGTGCCTTTGTCGGTTACCCGACTCGCCTTAACAACCACTTTATATCTGTTATCGCTCATCTTATAGGTTTTGACCCCGTATCCCTTGCTGTCCGCTTCCTGATAAGGGGTGACTCCTACACAACCTGCAATCAATAATGGTACGATTGGAAGTAATATAAATACCTTACATGACCGCTTCATGTTTCCTTACCTCCTCGTTTGCCTTATACCTTACCTCTCCCTATGCGAGTTGAAATCACTGATTGCCAGAACCTCCCTAATGCCCTGCAGCATCTCCAAAAACTCTTCTTAATTTAATAAATAATCAAATAGGGTGTCAATAAGAACTTAGAGAAAAAGAGTCTTGTGGAAATTATCTTTTAAGGATTATCAGTTGAAATCTGGCATAGCGATATGGATTCATGGCTTGATGAGTTCAGGAGAGGATGTCGAAAAAGTCCCCAAGCGGATTCTGGGGTGAGATGCAGAAAAAAATGACCTCACAGAATGCGCCACAATCAACGATCTCATAATTATGAGGAGTCATGAGACCCCCCGAAAATCACCCATTAACTATACTGAAGGGTTTTTCGGCAGTCTCGGAAGTTATCTTCAGAAACAAAAAAGGCAGGATCATTCCTGGCCTGCCTTTAGGGCGAGCACTGTATTTTAAGGTGAAAGAGGCGGTATTTTTCAAAACCTCACACGGCCGAGTAAGTTAGTCTGAGTAAGCGATGGAAAGGGAGCAACGGGAGACGGGATCTCGCCTCGAAGATCCACCTGAATTAACGAAAGCGCCTCCGTATGGAGATGGACGGACTACTGTGATTTTTCTACTGGGTAACCTGCTTCAAGCCAGCCCTTTATGCCACCGGGTTGCCGGTAAGCGTTTTTGTAGCCGAACTTCGTCGCCCACATGGCTCCATTGTGACTCCGTTCGCAGTCGGTAAATCCACAATAGAAGACGATCGTCCGATCTTTGTTCGGTCCAAGCACTTTTTCGAAGTCAGCCCGCATCTTGTCGTTCATCTGCGTCAACTCGGGTCTCTGGATCTCAAAGTTGACGGCACCGGGGATGTGCTGCTTTCTAAAGTTGTCTGCCGGCATGGTATCAACTATCAGCAAATCTTTCTTCTGGTCAAGCCAACTTTTCAATTCTTGCGTGGTGAGCACTTTGTAGCCGCCTCGCTCTACCTCTCTTTCGAATTTTACTGCAATCTTTTCCGTTTCCAGTTCCTTGTCGGCGGCCCATACCGTCCCGGTTGCTGCCAAAACGACCAATCCCATAGACACGCAGACAAACAAAGCACATTTTTTGGTTTCCATCGAGCACGTCTCCTTAGTTATTCGAATCAGTCTAGCTCTTGGCACATTCAACTTTGCTGACGAAAAGTAAGAAAAATATATGTGAAGCATTTCTATATGTCAAATCGATAATTTCAATATGTGGAGGTCTTCCTATCGAAAGAATCAATACGCTAAGGGTCCTGAAACACCGAGGTTTCAATTTCAAAAAGAACCGCTGGATAGTCGACGCAGAGGCAAAAGGTCCTGGAGTCTTACAAAATTTTTACAATTGATCAGGAATTTACCATTAAAATGATTGCTCCTCAAAATTCAATCCGTGAAATTCATTAAATTTCGGCTGATTACAAATCTAAAATTCCGGCACATTATTTGCTTTTATCCAGCTTCCATTAGCTCATATCGATTGAGGGACGGAGGAGACTTAAGAGAAAACCGGCAAACAAGAAAGGGTGAGTTATGTACAAGAAGATTATTTTGGGCACCGTGATTTGGGTAATCTTAATTGTAGTGATGGCATTTCTGCAAGCAAACACTTAGATCCGTCCTTTAGGGAAACACAGGGACGTTTAGAAACGCAGGGACGCGTGTAAAAATCGACACTTTTTCGTCACGGCTTTAGGCGTAGAGCCAGCCAGAAGAGACAGAAATTGGAGGGCCTTATGAAAGAGAAAAGCAAAGGACTCAAGGAAAATAAGAAGGCGCCGCAGATGAGCCTCAAAGAAAAGAGAAAGCTGAAGAGGGAGAAGAAGAACAGGTAGGTTGGGAGAATGAGATTCTCTTGTTCTTCGCTTATCATAATTATTGCATTTGTCTTTTTCTTGTCCGGATGCGACCGGCCGACTCTGACAGGGGTAGATTTCGACAAGATCG
>DASPPQ010000172.1:0-3264 GCA_035625415.1 Thermodesulfobacteriota bacterium | reverse complement strand
CCGGCGATCTATAGGCCAAAGTCCATGCCCCCTCTTTGGGATCGATGACCAGGGATCTATGAGCGTTGAAAAGGTTGCCATTTATCCCTGTGGGGGAATTGGGCTACATGTTTCATGTGTGACCCGACAGGCTGGTTATCTTCTTGAGGAAGAACTCCTCAAATTAGATGTTGAAATTCTTGACATGCATCGGCTCATTCGGGGCATGCCTGATGAGATCGAGCTCGTGGAGAAATACCCGACCGTTATCCTTGACGGTTGTGCTCACCAGTGTGGCTCAAACCTTTTCTGGTTGCTCAAAATCAAACCGGCTGCCAGGATTTATATCCCCGATATCATCGCTGAAACAAATCTCTTTCCAGGAAGGGCAAGGAAGGTTTTGGAGGAGTCAGGGCAACATCTTGCCAAAGAGGTCGCCCTTAAAACAGCAAAAATGGTGAGAGAGATGAGGGAAAGTCCAGACTATCATTATCATTCTCAGAAAGTCCAAGCCGACGACCTCACCCTTTGCGACTATGAGGTGGATGTGGAGGAGGTCTTGGGGTATATCAAAATAGCCGCCGGGGTTTATAGGCCGAGAGATATGAACCCGTTGCCGGGGTTCAAAGAGAAGGGAACCCAGGGGTGAAGGGCAAATTTATTGAGGTTCTGTTTGACGGGGCATTAAAGCGGATCGAGATTGAAGGGACGATAACTCTGCAGGATCTTTTGGAGAGGCTTGAGATAAAGGAGACCGATGCCTACTGGGTGGCTTGTAACAGAAAGATGATTTTGAAATCAGATTTTAATAAGGAGGTTCTTAAACCAGGAGATAGAGTCGAAATCCTTCGAATCCTTTCAGGGGGAGGCTAAGGATGATCTTAGAAGGATTTTACGGACAAAAGGTCGAACTCCCCGAAGACCTCCTTTATTATCCTCCCCAGGAATTATGGGTTAGACCTGTTGGGAAAAACGGAGAGCTGGCGTTCGGGGTCACTCATGCCGGCGCTATCTTGGTAAGCGGGTTCACTTACTTAGAATATATCGCTCAAGTTGGTGACCAATTAGAGAAAGAGGATGATGTGCTCTTCGTAGAAACATATAAAGCAATTATCAACATCCAGGCCCCCATCTCTGGACGTATCACTCAAATCAATGAAAATCTTAAGGGAGAGAAAGTCTCAATTCTAGAACACAACTGCTACGGAAATCCCCTTTTTTTAATGGCCCCCAAAGAACCCATAGACCCCAAAAAGGTATTTCTCGACGTTGAGGCGTATAAACAGGCTCTACTTCGCGGAGAGTCAGACCATTGCGGAGCCGGTGCGAGAGTTCAGAGGAGGAGCAAGTATCAGAAGGAGGAAAGTTAGATCATTCTGGCTGAAAGGGAGGACCGACGATGAAACATAAAATAATTTTTCAGCCCTCCGGTCGAAGGGGGGAAGTGGAGACGGGTAAGACGATTCTTCAGGCTTCGAGAGAATTAGGTGTGGATATTGAAGCCGTCTGCGGGGAGAAGAAGAAGTGCGGGAAGTGTAAGGTGAGGATTGAAGAGGGGTTCTTCGAACGCTATGGAATTGAGTCGAAGATGGAGCATTTGACTCCCCCCGGTTTGACTGAGGAGGAGCTGAAATTCATCAAGACCGAGGAGGAGGCGGAGGGGTATCGCTTAAGCTGCGTGACAGCGATCCAAGGAGACATCTTAGTTTTCGTTCCTGAAGAAAGCCGAGCAGGAAAACAGGTGGTCAGAAAAGCGGCCACTGAACGGGCAATCAAATTGGATCCGGCGATTAGAAAATTCTATGTAGAACTTCCCCCGCCGTCACTCCATGAACCTATGGGAGATTGGGAGCGATTAACCCAAGAACTAAAGAAGATTTATGGGTTAGATAATTTGACGATTGATTACTTCGTTCTGAAGGATATGCCCATCCGGATCCGGCAGGGAAAGTGGAATGTGACAGTTACCATCTGGAATGGAAAAGAAGTGGTTAAAATAGAACCCGGCTTTGTGGAAAAAGGTTATGGTTTGGCCATTGACATCGGGACGACGACGGTTGCAGCCTACCTATGTGACGTGACTACCGGGTCAATTGCAGCGGTAGACTCGATGATGAACCCGCAAGTTCCTTACGGGGAAGATGTGATGTCCCGGATCACTTACGCCATGATGCATCAGGACGGTTTGGAAAAACTGCATCATTCAATCATCGATGGCCTAAATAAGCTCATTCAAAGCGTCTCCGGAGCAGGGAGTATTACCCCGGAGGATATTTGCGAGCTCACCATCGTTGGCAACACGGCGATGCACCATCTCTTCATGAATATCTACCCTGAGCATATCGGGGTCGCGCCATTCCCTCCGACGCTCCATCACTCGACTGATGTGAAGGCGAGGGATTTGAAGCTAAATATTTACGAGGGGGCCTATGTCCATATCCTTCCTATCGAAGCAGGGTTTGTGGGTGCCGACAACGTGGGCGTCCTCATCGCTGAAGAACCTTATAACCAGGACAGTATGGAACTGGTCATTGATATCGGAACCAATGGGGAACTGGTGCTGGGCAACCGGCAAAAACTTATCTCATCCTCATGTGCAACCGGCCCTGCACTTGAAGGGGCGCACATCAAATTCGGAATGAGGGCTGCCCCGGGAGCCATCGAGAGAATCAAGATC
Source organism: Thermodesulfobacteriota bacterium (assembly GCA_035625415.1). Classification (GTDB taxonomy): domain Bacteria; phylum Desulfobacterota; class BSN033; order BSN033; family UBA1163; genus UBA1163. The sequence goes on along the minus strand of DASPPQ010000172.1, from coordinate 608 downwards.
GATCCCGAAACCCGCGAAGTTAAATTCAAGGTCATTGGAAAGGAGGAATGGAGTACCGAATCGGAGAACCTTGGTGCTAAGGGAATCTGTGGTTCCGGAATCATCGATGCCGTTGCAGAAATGTTCAGGACCGGTGTCATCCTTAAGAATGGCAATATCAACATGAATGTCAAATCACCCAGAGTCCGAAAGGAAGATGGGGTAGCCGAATTTGTCATCGCCTGGGCCAATGAAACTTCCATTGGCCGAGATATCACTATGTCCGTCAAGGACGTCAGAGCCGTCCAGCTGGCTAAGGGAGCTCTCTATTCAGGAGCGAAGCTGATGATGAAAAGACTGGGGATTACAAAACTTGATAAAGTGATACTAGCAGGTGCCTTCGGAAGCTATATTAATAAAGAATCGGCGATGATGATCGGGATGTTTCCGGACTGTGAGATGGAGAATGTTTACGCAGTGGGCAATGCCGCCGGTGACGGCGCACGAATCGCCTTGCTGAACAAAACCAAACGGGACGAAGCCAATGTCATTTCAAGGCAGGTGGAGTATGTGGAACTGGCGGTCGACCCAACCTTTCAAAGGGAGTTTATGGAATCGATGCATTTGCC